>NZ_MJGR01000034.1:13707-15040 GCF_001865105.1 Curtobacterium sp. MCBA15_016 | reverse complement strand
CCGCGCCTCCAGGGCCCTCGCTGGTCGCGTCAGGGACGCGCCTCTTGCGTCGTGAAGGCGGCGCGCAAGGCGGTCGCCAGCTCGGCGACGTGCGGCTCGCGGAGGAGCGAGCTGTGCTCGCTCTCGATGCGCACCGTGGTGGTCGCACCGCGGAGCACGTCGTTCCAGCCGTCCACGTCGGGGTTGCCGTCGGCGAGCACGAACGTCGCCGTGCCGTCGTAGGGCGAGGGCGTGTGCCGCCGCGTCACGATCGTGGCCTGGTCGAAGAGGGCGTCGAAGTCCTTCTGCCCGCCGTAGCGGAGGACGCCGGCACCGTAGGCGCGGACGCGCTTGGCGAACTCCTCGCCCACCGGCACGCCGGCGGGCAGGATGCGCTTCGCCGCCCGGTCGAGCCCGCGCTTGAGTGCTCGGAGCGCCGGGTTGCGCACCGGGCTCTCCGCCATCCGGCCGAAGTGCAGCTGCGCCTGCTCGGTGCTGCTGCGCGGCAGGTAGCTGTCCAGGATCGCGACGTGCTCGACCCGCTCGCCGCCCTCGGTGAGGAGCTTCGCCACCTCGAGGGCGACGAGGCCGCCGAGGGAGTGCCCGACGAGCAGGTACGGTCCGCGGGGCTGGACGATGCGCATGAGCTCGACGGTGCGGCGCGCGGTGCGCTGGATGCTCCAGTCCGGGATCGCCCGTCGCTCGAGACCGTGCTGCTGGAAGGCGTACACGTCGTGCTCGGGCAGGTACCGGGACAGCGGCAGGAACGTCAGGCCGAGGGCTCCGGCCCCGCTGAGGCAGAACACGGGCGGGCGCCCGGGGACGCGGGCCTCGGAGACCTTGACGACGTCGGGGTGGCTCGGCAGCGACTTCGCCCCCGAGCGCACCCGTCGGGCGAAGGCGCGCAGGGTGGGCTGTTCGAGGAGCTCCGACGCGCGGAGGTCGACGCCGAGCCGGGCCTGCACGATCGCGAGCATCTCCTCGGCGGAGAGCGAGTCGCCGCCGAGCGCGGTGAAGTCCTCGTCGAGGTGCACGCCGCGGAGTCCGAGCACCTCGGCCCAGATCTGCCCGACGACGAGCTCCCACTGGTCGTACTCGCCCTCGACCATCTCGACCTCGAGCGACGGCGCACCGGGTAGCTTCGCCCGGTCGACCTTGCCGCGTTCGTTGCGCGGCAGTTCGGGCATCGGGACGATCGCCGCCGGCACCATGTACTCGGGCAGCGTCGCCCGCAGTGCGCGGCGCAGGGCCGCCGGCGCCGGGGTGCGGCGACCGGGACGGCCGACGACGTAGGCGACGAGGCGCGTGACGGCGGGCGGGTCGACGAGGGCGGTGACGACGACGTCGTGCACGT
>NZ_MJGR01000034.1:12095-13084 GCF_001865105.1 Curtobacterium sp. MCBA15_016 | reverse complement strand
ACGACGACGTCGTGCACGTCCTCGACGGCACGGAGCGCCGCCTCGACCTCGCTCGGCTCGACGAGGTACCCGCGGACCTTCACGGCGTCGTCGTCGCGGCCGAGCAGGACCAGGCAGCCGTCCTCCTCGACGCGGGCGAGGTCACCCTGGCGCCACAGCGGGGTGCCGTCCTCGTCGACGGAGAGGTGCTCGCTCGTCTTCTCGGGCGCGCCCCAGTAGCCGGCGGTCATGCCGTCTCCGATGACCACGAGCTGGCCGGTCTCCCCCGTCGCGGCGGCGGTACCGTCCTCGCGGAGGACCCGGGCGGTCTTGCCCGGCGGCACGTACCCGGCCGGCACGACGCCGTTCGGGACGGCGTCGTCCGGACCGACCGGGAAGTACGAGACCGCCCCCATCTCGCTCGACCCGAACCCGTTCCAGAGGACCGTGCGGGCGCCGAGGACCGGGCGAGCGGCGTGCACGTCGGTGCCGGTGATCGGCTCGCCGACCGTCATGACGAGCCGGAGCCCGGCGAGCGCGGGGTGCAGGTCCGTGCCGCGGTCGCGCACGGTGGAGACGACCGACCGGAGCAGGTGCGGCGTGCAGACCACTGCGGTGACGTCCTCGGCGGCCATGCCCTCGAGGAGTCGCTCGGTCCCGAGGTCGCGTGCGTCGAGCAGGACCGCGGCGGCCCCGCTCAGCATGCTGTCGAGCGTGGTGAGGATGCCTGCGGCGAAGGAAAGCGGCAGCACGACGCCCACGAGGTCGCCCGGGCGGTAGTCGGCGCTCCAGGCACTCTGCTCGGTGTTCCGGAGGAGCTGTCGGTGCGTCATCGCGACGCCCTTCGGCAGGCCCGTGGAGCCCGAGGTGAAGACGATCGCGGCGGGGTCGGTGCCACCGGGGCGAGAGGTCGCTGCGGGGTCGGCGACGGTGCCGGTCGCGGTGCCGGCGGCGGTCGCGCTGCCGGTCGCGGCCTGCTCGGTGCTCGTCGCGATGAGGGCGTCGAGGTC
>NZ_MJGR01000034.1:10701-11426 GCF_001865105.1 Curtobacterium sp. MCBA15_016 | reverse complement strand
CGTCGGCGAGCACCTCGGCGATCCCCGCGAGCGTGACGACGTGCTGCAGGCGTGCCTCGGGCAGGTGGTCGTCGAGCACGACGATCGTCCGCCCGGCGGCGATCAGCGCGAGCATGCCCACCACGGTCTCGGTCGTGTGCCCGGCCATGATCCCCACCGGGACCGACGCGCCGGTGCGCTCGGGTCCGACGCCGGCGCCGGTGCGGTCGTCGGGCCGGAGGACCTCGGTGAGCCGTGCGGCGAGCGCCCGGACCGTCCGGTCCGTCTCGGCGAACGTGCGGGCGGTCCCGGCACCGGCGAGCGCCGGGGACTCGGGGAACGCTGCGACGACGCGCGTCCACCGGTCGAGGACCGAGTGGTCGTCGGATGCCGGGACGGCCGGTTCGACCGTCCGGTGACGCGCTGTCGGGTGTGTCGGACGCATTGCTTCTCCCCTGGGTCGTGCGGGCCGGTGGTGCGCTGCTGGTGCTTGGAGGACGGTAAGCCGACCGGACGCCCCCGATCGAGGGGCCGAGGAGCGCCGTGCGGGGATCCTGCGGTTTGGCGCATCCTCGCGATCCGCCGTGGATCCCCGGTGACGGACCTATCGGTTCGCTGTGCGCTCGCGGGCGCGGACGGTGCGGCGGGACCGCCCGTAGCGGAGCACACCACGCCCGACGGCCAGGAGCTCGACCCAGCGCATCCGTCCGACCTCGCGGAGGAACGCGGCGTCGTCGAGCGGCGCG
>NZ_MJGR01000034.1:9124-10086 GCF_001865105.1 Curtobacterium sp. MCBA15_016 | reverse complement strand
CGGCGTCGTCGAGCGGCGCGTCCGCGGTGCCGACGGCGACCGGTGCCGCTGCCGGGGTGACGGCCGGCTCGGCGGCGGTGCCCGAGACGAGGTGGCGCACGGCCCGCGGGGCGCGCTGCAGCGCCATCCCGAGCGTGCGGGGCTGCAGGGCGATCTTCGTGAGCCAGGCCCCGAGTCCGGTGCCGTAGCCCTCCGCCTGCTTCCGGAGCGCCGGGAGGTCCGCACGGTGCCGGTGCCAGACCAGCGCCGCGGGTTCGACGACGAGCGCGGCGCCCGAGAGCACGACGCGCGAGAACATGTCGATGTCCTCGCCGCCGCCGGTGACCGTGCCGACGCCGAGTGCCTCGTCGAAGCCGCCGAGGTCGGTGATCGCCGACCGCCGCATCGCGAAGTTCGCACCCGTGCCGTAGTCACCGACCGCGAACGGGAAGAGCGGCCGGTCGACGGGCGGTGCCGACAGGCGGTGCACGCGCGGCACGAGGTTGCGCGACCAGGTCACCCGTTCGTCGAAGTACCGCTGCGTGGGGGTGCGGAGCTCACCGCTGGCGACGAGTCCGCTGACGCAGACGACGTCGTCCCCGCGGGAGAACCCCGAGGCGACGGCACGGAGCCACGCCCGGTCGACCACGACGTCGTCGTCCGTGAACGCGACGATCTCGTGCCGCGCGGCCAGGACGCCGGCGTTGCGTGCGCTCGAGAGGCCCGGGACGGGTTCGCGGACGTACCGCACGCGGTCGTCGTCGAGGGCCTCGACGAGTTCGCGCGTCGACTCGTCGGAGGGCGCGTTGTCGACGATGACGACCTCGAAGTCGGGGTGGTCCAGGGCGAGCAGCGAGTCGAGGGCGGCGCCGAGCTGGTCGGCGCGGTCACGGGTGCACAGGACGACGGAGGTGCTCGGCAGACGCACCGGGATCGGCGGCTGCGGGACGGCGGGCAGGGCGGCGACGGCGGCACGGAGCGCG
>NZ_MJGR01000034.1:7512-8489 GCF_001865105.1 Curtobacterium sp. MCBA15_016 | reverse complement strand
CGACGGCGGCACGGAGCGCGGCGACCTCGATCGTCTCGTCGGACACCGGCAGGTCGACGAACCCGAGGGGTGCCACGCCGTCGCGGACGAGGAGCCTGGCCGACCGGTGACCGGCGGCGTCGTGCAGCCCCACCGTGCCGGCGTCGTCCCCGGGGACCTCGGCGAGGTCGACGGCACCGACCCACACGGCACCGCCCCAGGTGGGGTCGACGGCGCTCGACATCGGGCGGGCGAGCTCGACGCGGGGCGGGAGCGAGCGCTGGATGGTGTCGGTCATGGGAGAGCCTGTCTCGTGTCGGGGGACGTGCGCGGTCGCAGCCGGCCATCCCACCGTCGCTGCGGGGACGGCGGGGGTCAACGAGCAGGCGGAACCGTGCGGTTTCTCCTCGCTCGACGCCCGCCACGCGTGCGTGATCCCGCAATGCCGCAGGCCCTCCGCACTTCCCGGTGACCGCTCTCCCGTGCGCCCTCGGCCCCCGGTTACCGTCGTGACACCCGCAAGGCCGCTGCCAGTCGCCGGCCCAGACCCGAAGGGACGCTCGATGCGTCAGTCGATCGCGGTGGTCGAGCAGTGACCGCCACCACGACCCCCACCAGGATGTCGCTCCGCCACGGAACCCGCGTGCTGCCGACCTCACCGGTGCCGTCCCTCGTCGCCGCGGGACTCGGTTTCGCCGGAGCCGCCCTCATCGCGGCCGACGCGTCCGGTCCGCTCCGCACGGCCGTCGTGCTCGTCGCGCTGTTGGTCGTCCCGGGTCTGCCGGTGGTCCGGTTGCTCGGGCTCCGCGAGCCGATCGGGCGCGCCGGACTCGTCGTCGCGTCCAGTGCCGCGATCGACGCGGTCCTCGGGCTCGCGATGGTCTGGACGGGGCAGTGGGTCCCGCTGCCCGCCGCCGGGCTCCTCCTGCTCGTCGCCGGGTGGGTGTCGCTCGGCCAGGGCGTCCAGACCGCGCGCACCGCGCCCAGGTCGGCCCGCG
>NZ_MJGR01000034.1:6611-6862 GCF_001865105.1 Curtobacterium sp. MCBA15_016 | reverse complement strand
CGCGCCCAGGTCGGCCCGCGCGCGGTCGGCCCTGCCGACCGCGGTCCTGGTCCGCACCGTCGCCGCGTCGGGCGTCCTCGTCACCGGAGCCGCGCTCTGGGCGGTGGGTGTCGCGCAGACGGACTCGACCGGACTGGGCGAGTGGGGCCTCCTGGCTGCACTGCCCGCGGTCTGGTGGGCTGGCGCCGCACTGGTGTTCGTCGTCGCCCTGGTGACACTCGTCGACCGTCGCCACCACGTGGTGGTCCGCG
>NZ_MJGR01000034.1:5614-5858 GCF_001865105.1 Curtobacterium sp. MCBA15_016 | reverse complement strand
CCACCACGTGGTGGTCCGCGCGGTGTCCTCGGGCGTCCTCCTGCTCGTCATGTACGGCACCTCGAACCTGATCGCCGCCGAGCCCCGACCGCCGTGGGTGTTCAAGCACATCGCGGTGACCGCGTACATCCTGCAGCACGGCGCCGTCGACCCGTCGATCGACATCTACAACCGCTGGCCCGGGTTCTTCAGCTTCAGCGCGTTCCTCGGCGCCGCCACCGGCACGCTCGACGCGGCGGACCCG
>NZ_MJGR01000034.1:4536-4899 GCF_001865105.1 Curtobacterium sp. MCBA15_016 | reverse complement strand
CGCTCGACGCGGCGGACCCGGTGCGCTGGACGGAACTCGCGTTCGCCCTCGCCGACGGGGCACTCGTCCTCGGGATCGCACGGGCACTCGGTGCGAACGGCCGCTGGGCGTACGTCGCCGCGGTCCTGTTCAGCGCCGCGAACTGGGTCGGGCAGGACTACTACTCCCCGCAGGCGTTCGCGTTCTTCCTGTTCCTCGCGGCGGTCCTGGTCGCGCTGACCGTCCTCCGCGGCGAGCCCAACGTGATCGGGCGGTGGAGCGCGACGCTGACCGGCCGGCTGCTCCGTGCACGCCGCTCCCCCGTGGCCGAGGCGGTCGCCACGCCGACGCGGGCCGCCGTGGTCGCGGCGGTGGCGCTCGTCG
>NZ_MJGR01000034.1:3044-3865 GCF_001865105.1 Curtobacterium sp. MCBA15_016 | reverse complement strand
TCGTCATCACGGCCTCGCACCAGCTGACCCCGTTCGTGGTCGTCGCCGCGTTCGTGCCGCTCCTCGTGCTCGGCTTCCTCCGCCCCTGGTGGCTCGCCGTCCCGCTGACGCTGCTCCCCCTGCTCTACCTCGTGCCGAACCTCGACTACATCCAGGAGAAGTTCGGTCTCACCACCGGCTTCGACCCGGTGAGCAACGTCACCGCCGCGTCGACGTCGATCGCCATCCCGTCGATCGCGACGACCCTGCAGTCCCGCGCGGTCCTCGGGATCACGGCACTCGTCGCCGTGTGCGCCGTCATCGGACTCGTCCGGATGGTCCGCGGTGGGCACGCCCGACGCGCCCTCCTGGTGCTCTGGCTGGCGGCCTGCCCGATCGTGCTCGTGCTCGGGCAGAGCTACGGCGGCGAGGCGAAGTTCCGCGTCGTCCTGTTCTCCGCGCCGTTCCTGGCGATCGCAGCCGTCCACGCCTTCCACGGCCGCCGGCTCCGCATCGCCGCCACGGCCCTTGTGTTGACCGTGACCACCGCGCTGTTCCTCGGTGCCACGTTCCAGACCGAGCAGGCGAACCAGACCGCACCGGCCGACGTGGCCGCGGCGAAGTGGCTCGACGGCCGGTTCCAGGCCGACGACACCCTCACGACCGTCGGCAGCTTCCCGTCGATCATCGGCGGGAACTACGAGAACTTCCTCCGCCACTGGGGCCAGGTCGACTCGCTGCAGAGCGAGGCCGCGTGGTTCCCGAAGGGCATGACGGCCGACGACCTCACCGGTGTCCTGCAGGACCGCGACCAGGGCGGACACTCCTGGCTCGTGTTCTCG
>NZ_MJGR01000034.1:903-2382 GCF_001865105.1 Curtobacterium sp. MCBA15_016 | reverse complement strand
ACTCCTGGCTCGTGTTCTCGGAAGCGCAGCGGGCCGACGCCGTGACCCGCGGGACGCTCACCGGCGCGCAGATCGACGCCATCGAGCGGTCCGTGGCCGACGAGGGCACCCTCCGCTACGACCGCGACGGAGTCCGGATCTACGAGGTGCGCGATGCAGCATGAGCCCGGGGCACGTCACCGGATGACCACCCGGCGGTCCTTCCTGCGCCGCGGCGTGACGATCGCCGGCATCGCGGGGGTCGCCGTGGTCGCCGGCACCACGGCCGTCGTGCTGCCCACGCGTGCCGGTGACTCGACCGCCCGCGCCGAACGCATGCCCACCGGGGCGCTCGAGTCCGAGGGGACGCGGTGGGTCCCCTACCTCGCACAGGACTTCGACCTCGACGCCGCGCTCGGCGAACTCCTCGCGGTGTACCCGCGGATGGCGGAGTACAGCGGGATGCGGGACACGTCGGGCAAGGGGCTCTACTCCCCCGACCAGGTGGTGTCGGTGCACGACTCGGTGCTCGACTTCCACCTCCGCAGCAACGGGTCCCAGCCCCTCGTGGCGACGGTCCTCCCCGCCGGCTACCGGGCGTACACGCACCAGCGCGTCTCGATCCGGTACCGCGCCGACGAGGTCCCCGGCTACAAGTTCGTCATGATCCTCTGGCCGCTGTCCGGCGACTGGAACGAGGGCGAGATCGACTGGCCCGAGGGGGACCTCACCGGCGACGTCCGCCCGGTGTCGGCGATCCCGGGCAGCTACGACCCCGCGACCGAGGCGATGACGTTCCTGCCCGAGGACCCGACGGTGGTGTCCGGCGGGCAGACCGACTGGCACGTCGCGACCGTCGAGTGGACCGCCGACGCGGTGCGCTTCTACTGGGACGACGAGCTGCTCGAGACGGTCACGGGCGCGGTGCCCACGACGCCGATGCGCGTGACGCTGCAGGCGGAGACGATCATCCACGACGCCGAGGTGCCGGCCGACGCATCCGGGCACGTGCTCGTGGACTGGGTGGTCGCGTACCGGAAGAGCAGGGCGCAGTCCTGACCTGATCGGCCGCCCTGGCGTGTCGGGCTGTGGCCTGGCGTGTCGGTTCGTCGCCTGGCGTGTCACGCGGCTTCTGCGCCCGAAACGGAACAAGCCCCCGGGAGATCCCGGGGGCTTGTTCTACGAGTGCTGGGGTACCTGGACTCGAACCAAGAACGACGGTACCAGAAACCGCTGTGTTGCCAATTACACCATACCCCAAAGGCCCGGAGGCCTTCGGTCCCGGTTGCCCGGGGCACGATCAACTACTGTACAGCATCCCGGAGGTCCGTGAGACCACCGACGAGATCCCGGTGCACCGCGGCGGCCGTGACCGCCCCGTGGCCGGCCGCCACGATCAGCTGTTCCGGTCCGGGTGGCGTCACGTCGCCCACGGCGTACAGCCCGGGCACGCTCGTCCGTCCGGAGCGGTCGACCACGACGAGCCCCTCGGCGTCGCGG
>NZ_MJGR01000034.1:0-211 GCF_001865105.1 Curtobacterium sp. MCBA15_016 | reverse complement strand
GGCGTCGCGGCGGAGGTCCGCGTCGACCCAGTCCAGGTCGGCGTGCCACCGGGGCCGGACGAACCCACCCGTCCGCGGCTCCACGTGCCCGTCTGCGAGGCGGACGCCGGTCATCCCGGAGCGGTCCCCCTCGAGGTCTGCCACGGCCCGCTCGTCGACGCGCACGCCCGCTGCGGCCAGACGCGCACGGCCGGCGTCGTCGAGCGGCGCG
>NZ_MJGR01000033.1:8092-116743 GCF_001865105.1 Curtobacterium sp. MCBA15_016 | reverse complement strand
CGCGCCTCCAGTCCGTTGCACTGTCGCGTCTACGGGCGCAGGAGCACCTTGCCGACGCGGCCGGCGGTGTCCGAGGCGCGGACCGCGTCGCGGACGTCCTCGAAGGCGAACGTCTCCGCGACGGGGAGCGTCAGCGAACCGTCGAGCACGCGGGTGATGAGCTCGCCGAAGAGCTGCCCCTTCGTCTCGGCCGGCATCGTCTTGCTGACGACGCTGCCCCAGAAGCCCTTCACCGTGAGCTGGCCGAAGATGACCTTGCCGGACGGGATCTCGAGCGTGGGGGAGGCCATCGCGCCGAACACGACGAGGGTGGCGTTCTCGCCGAGGACGCTCGCGATGTCGCCGGCGGCCTTGCCACCGACGGACTCGACGCCCGCGACGATCGGCGCACCGCCGGTGATCGCGGCGACCTGGTCCTTCCAGTCGTCCGCGTCGGTGGCGACGATGCGCTCGATGCCCTGCTCGCGGAGTTCCTCGACGCCGGCGGAGCGGCGGACGAGCCCGATGACGTTGATGCCACGCGCGGCGCCGAGCTGGGCGACCATGCGGCCGACCGCGCCGTTCGCGGCGTTCTGGATCAGCCAGTCACCCTCGTGCAGGTCGAGCGAGTGCAGCAGGCTGATCGCGCTGAACGGCATCGAGACGAGCTGTGCCGCTGCCTCGTCGGGCATCGCGTCGGGCACCGGGACGAGCCCGGCGGCGTTCGCGGTGTAGTACTCGGCCCAGACGCCGAACGCCCCGCCGGCGACGCGCTGGCCGACCTGCAGGTTCGTGACGCCCTCGCCGAGGGCCTCGACCACGCCGAGCGCCTCGGTGCCGGAGGCCGCCGGCAGTTCGGGCTTGAAGCCGTACGTGCCGCGGACGGTCCAGAGGTCGTGGTTGTGGATGGGGGAGAGGACCGTGCGGACGAGGACCTCGCCGGCGCCGGGGGTGGGGACCGGGCGCTCCTGCACACCGAGGACCTCGGCCGGCTCGGCGAAGGTCTCGTGGACGACGGCGCGCATGGTGGTGGGGGTGGTGCTCATGGACTAGTCCTCCGAGACGGTGATGGTGACGTCGATGTTGCCGCGGGTCGCGTTCGAGTACGGGCAGACCTGGTGCGCGGCGTCCGCGAGGGCCTGTGCCTGGTCGTGCTCGAGCCCGGGCAGGACGACCTCGAGCAGCACGGCCAGCTGGTAGCCACCCTCGCCGTTCGGGCCGATCTGCACGCGGCCGCCGACGGAGGAGTCGGCGATCTTCACCTTCTGGCTGCGGGCGACACCCTGCAGTGCTGAGTGGAAGCACGCGGCGTACCCGGCGGCGAAGAGCTGCTCGGGGTTGGTGCCGGCGCCCGAGCCACCCATCTCCTTCGGGATCGCGAGGTCGAGCGCGAACGAGCCGTCGCTGGTGGCGACGCGGCCGTCGCGGCCGGCGCCGGTGGAGAGGGCCTCGGCGGTGTAGAGGGCTTCCATGGTGTTCCTTCCTTCGTGGGGTCAGTGGTCCGCGGCGGCGCGGTTCGGCGTCGCAGCGGCGTGCATGGTCTCGGTCAGCCGGTGCAGCGTCGCGATGAGTTCCGTCGCGGCGTGCTCGTCGGGCAGGCCCATCCCGGCGGCGATCGTCGACGGGATGTGGGCCAGTTCGCCGCGGATCGAGCGGCCGCGGTCGCCGAGCGTGATCGTGACGACCCGTTCGTCGGTGCTGCGACGTTCGCGACGGACGAGGTCCGACTGCTCCATGCGGCGCAGGAGCGGCGAGAGGGTGCCGGAGTCGAGCTGCAGGTGGTCGCCGAGACCGGAGACGGTCTGGTCGCCCTCGATCCACAGCGTCACGAGGACGAGGTACTGCGGGTAGGTGAGTCCCCACGGTTCCAGCAGGGTCCGGTACGCCTGCGTGGTCGCACGGCTCGCCGCGTAGAGGGAGAAGCACACCATCTCGTCGGTCACGGGCATGCCACAAGCATTGCACGCAACTCAGTTGTGCACAACCGTATCGGGGGCACCTGTTGCCGATCTGTCCCGGTCACGCCCGGTCGACCGCCCATGGTCACCGCCGTCCCCACCGCGGCGAGGACGTCTCCCTGGCAACGCGGGTCCCTCGCTGGCCTGCTGGCGTGTCTGGCCGAGTGAGCGACCCGCGTCGCCCCCGGCGCGGGGCCCGGTGGGGCGGACGGGAGGCGCGGGGCGGGGCCGACCCGCGCCTCCCGTCCGTCAGTCGGTCGCGTCGGCGGTCGTCGGGGCGGCGTCCGGTCCGGCCTCCTCGGTGTCCTCCGGGCGACTGCGCAGGCGCAGGGTGGCCGCGAGGCCGAGCACCAGGAAGCCCGCGGCCGACCAGGCGGCCGCGCGCGTGCCGTCACTGAACGCCTCGGCCGCAGCGGCTCCTGCCGTCGGACTCTGCTCGGTGAGTGCCGCGATCGACCCGCCGGAGGACGCGACCACGGCATCGGCGATCTGCGACGCGGCCGCGCTCGAGGACCCGGCGTCCTCGAGCCGGTGCTGCAGCAGCGTGCCGGTCGACGTGAACAGCACCGTGCCGAGCACCGCGATGCCGAGCGCCGACCCGATCTGCCGGGCGGTGCTCTGGGCGCCGGAGGCCTCGCCGCTGCGCTCGACCGGGACGTCCCGCAGCACGACGCTCGTGAGCTGCGCGGTCGCGAGACCGACACCGAACCCGTAGACGAACAGGCACGGCACGATCGCCCACCACGGCGTCGACGAGGTCACGACGAAGCCGATCGCCGCGACGCCGACGATCTCCGCGGCGATGCCGATCCGGACGATCCGCAGCGCGCCGATCCGCTGGCCGGCCGTCGCCGCGAACCCGCTCGCGACGAACGACCCGATGGCCAGGGCGAGCAGGACGAACCCGGTCTGCAGCGCCGAGTACCCGAGCACGTTCTGCAGCCAGATCGGCAGGGACAGGATGATGCCGAACTCGCCGAGCGACACGATGAGGGCCGCGATCGACCCGTTCCGGAACGACCCGATCGTGAAGAGGTCGAGCGCGATGAGCGTGGAGCGGCCCGCGCGCTGTCGCCGCCTCGTCCAGAGGACGAACGCCACGCCCGCGACGACGCAGAGCGCGAACGCGTACGGGATCGGGGAGAGCGGTCCGGGCCAGGTCCAGTCGCCGACCGTCAGCCGGGTGGCGTTCGACCACCAGCCGTACGTGCGTCCCTCGATGAGGCCGAACACGAGCGAGGCGCTCGTCACGACGCTGAGGACGGCGCCGACGACGTCGATCCGGCCGGCGTGCACGGTGTCGCGGGACTCGCGGACGGTCAGGGACGCGCCGACGACGATCGCGATGCCGAGCGGCACGTTGATGCCG
This sequence comes from Curtobacterium sp. MCBA15_016, assembly GCF_001865105.1. Classification (NCBI taxonomy): domain Bacteria; kingdom Bacillati; phylum Actinomycetota; class Actinomycetes; order Micrococcales; family Microbacteriaceae; genus Curtobacterium; species Curtobacterium sp. MCBA15_016. The sequence continues at coordinate 113,437 of NZ_MJGR01000033.1, read as the reverse complement.
AACGCCCACCGCCACGAGAAGTCCGTCGTCAGCCAGCCGCCGAGGAGCGGGCCCACCGCGACCATGCCGCCGATCGTGGAGCCCCAGACGGCGAAGGCGATCCCGCGCTCGCGGCCGGTGAAGGTGGCGTTCACGAGCGAGAGGGTCGTCGGCAGCACCATCGCGCCGCCGACGCCCTGCACGATGCGGGCGAGCACGAGCAGGTCGCCCGTCGGGGCCAGTGCGGCGAGGACCGAGGCGAGCGCGAACACCGTGACGCCCACGATCAACAGGCGCCGCCGGCCGAAGCGGTCGGCGAGCGAGCCGAACACGAGCAGGAGCGCCGCGAAGACCAGGGTGTAGCTCTCCTGCACCCACTGCACCAGGGTGGAACCGATGTCGAGGTCGGCCACGATGCTCGGGATCGCGACGTTCACGATGGTCGAGTCGACGATGATGAGCGAGACGGCGATGCTGATGACGACGAGTCCGGCCCAGCGTCGGCGGTCGGGGGTGTGGTGGGTGCTCACGGGGCGGCTCCTCGGGTAGTCAGCATGCTGACTATCACCGTACGCCCGGAACGGCGACCTCGTGGAGCGCGCTCACGGGCGGGGTACGGACACCGTCGAGCGCGTGCATGGCCGGGACGGTTAGGCTGACGTGACCCACGATGACCACCAACGACCTCGACAACTCAGCGACCACTGGAGCCGGCCCCACCCGCCGCACCGGTAGGGCGTCGTCCCACGGCAAGACGATCCTGATCGGGGAGCACGCCGTGGTCTACGGCGCACCCGCGCTCGTCCTGCCGGTCATCGACGCCGTGGTGGTCGCGACGGTCACGCCGATCGACGACGCCGAGGGGCACCGCCTCGAGTCGGCCGTGCACACCGGCCCGCTCGACCTCGCCCCCGCCGCCGTGATGCCGACCGTCACCGCGGTCACCGCCACGCTGCGGCACTTCGGCGTGACGGACCGCCGCTTCCACGTGCGCGTCGACAGCGCGGTCCCCACCGCTCGCGGCATGGGATCGAGCGCGGCGGTGGCAGCGGCGGTGACCGCGGCGGTCGCGGACGCACTCGGCGAGACGCTCGACGCCGAGGCGCACCACGGACTCATCCAGGAGTGCGAGCGGGTCGCCCACGGCCGACCGTCCGGACTCGACGCCCGCGGGGTCGTCGCCGACGCACCGGTCTGGTTCGAGGGCGGCCGCATCGAGCCGGTCGAGCTCGGCGCCCGGTTCGCCTTCGTGGTCGCCGACACCGGGGTCCCCGGCCACACGCGCGAGGCGGTGTCCGCCGTCCGTGCCCGTCACGACGCCGACCCGGACGGCACCGGCGCCGTGATCGACCGGATCGGCGCACTCGCCCGACGCGCGCGGGCGACGCTCGTGGACGGCGACGCACAGGCGCTCGGTGCCACGATGGACGCCGCGCACGAGCTGCTCAGCGACCTCGACGTGTCGAGCGACGACCTGGACCGGCTCGTCGGTGCCGCACGTGCGGCCGACGCCCTCGGCGCGAAGCTCACGGGCGGGGGCCGCGGCGGGTGCGTCATCGCGCTCGCCACGGACGTCGACCACGCGGACCGCATCGCGGCCGCACTGCGCGGCGCGGGTGCCGCAGCCACCTGGACCACCACGATCGGAGACCGCGCCTGATGACCGCCACCGCCGTCGCGCACCCCAACATCGCCCTCGTCAAGTACTGGGGCAAGGCGGACGCCTCCCTCGCCCTGCCGGCGACCGGCAGCGTCTCGATGGGACTCGACGTGTTCCCGACGACGACGTCGGTGACCGTCGGGGACACGGCGGACGACACCCTCACCCTCAACGGCTCGGTCTCGACCGACGGGGCGCTCGTGCGGGTCACGCAGTTCCTCGACCTCGTGCGCGAGCTCGCCGGGTCCTCGGCGCGGGCGTCGGTGGTGTCCGAGAACACCGTGCCGACCGGAGCCGGACTGGCCTCGAGCGCCTCGGGGTTCGCGGCGCTCGCGACCGCGGCCGCGGCGGCGTACGGTCTCGACCTCTCCGCGCGCGACCTGTCCCGGCTCGCCCGACGCGGCTCCGGTTCGGCCACCCGGTCGATCCCCGGTGGCGTGGCGGTGTGGCACGCCGGCGACGACGAGGGCTCCTACGCCGAGCCGATCCCCGCGCCGCCGATGGCCATGGTCGTCGTGACGATCGACGCCGGCCCGAAGGCGATCGGCTCGCGCGAGGCGATGCGGCGCACCGTCGCGACGTCGCCGTTCTACCCCGCCTGGGTCACCTCGACCACCAAGACCGTCGGGGACATGCTCACCGCCTGCGCCGCGGGGGACTTCACCCGCATCGGTGAGCTGACCGAGAGCAACGCCCTCCGCATGCACGCCACGATCGAGGGCGCCTTCCCACCCATCCGCTACCTCAACGCCCGCAGCGTCGCCGTGTTCGACGCCGTGGCCGAACTCCGTGCCGCCGGGGTCGAGGCGTACGCCACCGCCGACGCCGGCCCGAACGTCGTCGTGCTCACGAAGCCCGAGGGCCGGGGCGCCGTCGCGTCCGCGCTCGCGGGCTTCGGCGACGTGATCGAGTCCGGTACCGGACCAGGCGCGCGCCTGCTCGGCTCCGAAGTCCCTGCGACGCAGGACCCGGAGGCACCCGCACCGGGTGTCGTCCGACCAGAGGAGTCCGCCGAGTGATCGAGTTCCGTGCCCACGGCAAGCTGTTCGTCGCGGGCGAGTACGCCGTCGTCGAGCCGGGCCAGCCGTCCGTCATCATCGCCCTCGACCGCGCCATCACCGCGCGCGTGCGCGAGGGCCACGGCGCCGGCAGCGTGCACTCCGAGGAGTACGGACACCTCCCGCTCACCTGGACCCGCGCCGAGGACGGCATCGCGCTCGACACCGAGCACCACCCGTACGACTACGTGATGGCGACGATCGACCTCGTCGAGAAGCTCCGCGCCGAGCAGGGCATCGCACCGCGGTTCCACGACCTCCGCATCCACAGCCAGCTCGACGACGCGAGCGGCCGGAAGTTCGGGCTCGGGTCCTCCGCGGCGGTGACCGTCGCCACGGTGGGGGCCCTCGACCGCTTCTACGGACTCGGGCTCTCGCAGCGGAAGCGCTTCCAGGTCGCCCTGCTCGCCACGATCCGGGTGAACCCGCGCGCATCCGGCGGGGACCTCGCCGCGAGCACCTTCGGCGGCTGGCTCCGCTACAGCGCGCCGGACCGCGAACGGCTCGCGGCGCAGCTCGACACCCGCACCGTGACCGAGATCCTCGGCGACGCGGGCGCGTGGGAGGGCTTCGACGTCCAGCGGCTGCCCGCCCCCGAGAACCTCGAGCTGCTCGTCGGCTGGACCGGTTCGCCGGCCTCGACCACGAAGCTCGTCGGTGTCGTCCGTCGGCACCGCAACGGCGGCTACCAGGCGTTCCTCGACGAGAGTCGCACCTGCGTCGACGACCTCACCGTCGGCCTCCAGACCGGCGACGCCGAGCGCACCCTCGGGGCACTCCGGCGCGCCCGTGGGCTGCTCCAGCGCCTCGGCACGTCGGTCGGCTCGCAGATCGAGACCGAGCGACTCGCGACCCTGTGCGACGTCGTCGAAGCCGCGGGCGGGGCGGCCAAGCCGTCCGGTGCCGGCGGCGGCGACTGCGGCATCGCGCTCGTCCCGGCGGACACCGACCTCGCCGGCATCCACCGCGCCTGGGAGGCGCACGACATCAGACACCTCAGCGTCGCGGTGCAAGCGCCCGAAGGGAGCGTCGATGACTGACCTGCTGACCCCGATCCCCACGAAGTGGGTGGGGCCGATCCGCATCAGCGGCAACGCGGTGGAGGGCGAGCACGAGGTGCCGCTCGCCACGTACGAGTCGCCGCTCTGGCCGTCCGTCGGCCGCGGCGCCCGCATCTCGCGCATGGTCGAGGGCGGCATCGTCGCGACCGTCGTGGACGAGCGCATGACCCGTTCGGTCGTCGTCCGTGCCGACAGCGCGGCCGCGGCACACCTCGCGACCGGGCGCATCCTCGCCCGGCAGGACGAGCTCGAGCAGATCGTCGCCGGCCAGAGCCGCTTCGCGAAGCTCATCGAGGTGCACCCGGAGATCGTCGGGGACCTGCTGTTCCTGCGCTTCGCGTTCACCACCGGCGACGCCTCCGGGCACAACATGGTCACGCAGGCGGCGGACAAGCTCCTGCCGGCGATCCTCGCGTGGGAGCCGGGCCTGCGGTACGTCAGCGTCTCGGGCAACTTCTGCACCGACAAGAAGGCCACCGCGGTGAACGGCATCCGCGGACGCGGCCGGAACACCGTCGCCGAGATCGTCATCCCGGGCGAGGTCGTCGAGAAGCGGCTCCGGTCGAGCGCGGCACGCATCGCCGAGCTCAACGTCGCGAAGAACCTCGTCGGGTCGACCATCGCCGGGGCCATCCGCTCCGCGAACGCCCACTACGCGAACATGCTCCTCGGCTTCTACCTGGCCACCGGGCAGGACGCGGCGAACATCGTCGAGGGGTCCCAGGGCATCACGAGCGCCGAGGACCGCGACGGCGACCTGTACTTCGCCACCTCGCTCCCGCACCTCATCGTCGGCACGGTCGGCAACGGCAAGGGCGGGGACCTGCCCGTCGTCGAGGACGCCCTCGTGCGCCTCGGCTGCCGCGAGGACCGCGAGCCCGGTGCGAACGCCCGCCGGCTCGCCGCCCTCTGCGCCGCGACCGTCCTGTGCGGGGAACTCTCCCTGCTCGCCGCGCAGACCAACCCGGGCGAGCTGATGGCCGCCCACGTCGCGATGGAACGTCGCGGCGCGAAGCCCGCCGGAGGTGCAGCGTGACCCGCATCGGCATCCACGACCTCGCCGTCGCGACCGGGCACCACGTGCTCGAGCTCGACGACCTCGCCGAGCGCCTCGGGGTGGACCCGGCGAAGTACCACGTCGGCATCGGGCAGGACGCGTTCAGCGTGCCCGCTCCCGACGAGGACATCGTCACGATGGGCGCCGCCGCCGCGAAGGAGATCATCGACCGCCACGGTGCCGACGGCATCCGCACGGTGCTCTTCGCCACCGAGTCCGGGGTGGACCAGTCGAAGGCCGCCGGGGTGTTCGTGCACGGCCTGCTCGGGCTGCCGCAGAACGTCCGCGTCGTCGAGCTGAAGCAAGCCTGCTACGGCGGGACCGCTGCCGTCCAGCTCGCCCTCGGCATCGTCGCGCGTGCTCCGCGGGAGCGCGTGCTCGTCATCGCCGCCGACGTCGCGCGCTACGACGTCGACACCGCCGCCGAGCCGACGCAGGGTGCCGGCGCCGCCGCGATCCTGATCGCCGCCGACCCCGACCTCATCGAGATCGAGCCGGCCGCGGGTGTCTTCACCGCCGACGTCGACGACTTCTGGCGGCCGAACGACCGCTCCACCGCACTCGTCGACGGCCGCCTGTCCGTGAGCGCCTACGTCGACGCGTTCGTCGGGGCGTGGGACGACCTCGCGGGGCAGGGCGGACCGGCGTACGAGGACATCGTGCGATTCGTCCACCACCAGCCGTTCACGAAGATGGCGCTCAAGGCGCACCGGAAGCTCACGCAGCACGTCGGGGTGCCCTTCGACGAGTCCGAGCTCGCCCTCGGGTTCACGTACAACAAGCAGACCGGCAACACCTACACGGCGTCGCTCTGGATCGGGCTGGCCGCACTGCTCGACCTCGACGACGACCTCGCCGGGGAGCGCATCGGCCTGTTCAGCTACGGGTCCGGCAGCGTCGGGGAGCTCATCACCGGCATCGTGCAGCCGGCGTACCGCGACCACCGCCGTGTGGGCCGGGTCCGCGAGCTCCTCGCCGCCCGGGTGCCGCTCTCGGTCGACGCCTACCGGGAGCTGCACGCCGCGGGTGCCGCGACGAGCGAGGACGTCGAGCGTCCGCGGGTCACGGCTGCGCCGTACCGCTTCGCCGGCGTCCGCGGCGGCGCACGCCGCTACGAGGCGACGCGCCCCTGACGTGACCGCGCGTCCCTGACGTGACCGGCTGACGGTCGGGAGGCGCGGTGCCGGCCGGCACCGCGCCTCCCGTCCGTCACGACTCATGCCGCCGCGGACAGGACCTCGCGTTCCAGACGCTGGTAGCTCGTCTCCATGCCGTCCGTCATGCCGGTCGCGAGGATCATGTCCCGCTGCTCCCGGTCGGGGTAGGTGATGCGGAGCGTCATGAGCGTGACGCCGTCGGCCTCGTCGAACTGCAGGTCGTTGACGTTGGCCGGGAACGGCGCACCGGTCATCCGTTCGGTCGTGACCATGCGGCGTTCCGGCTCGATGACGAGGTTCTCGCCCTCGAACCCGAACGCCTCGCCCTCGGTGTCCCCGACGGGCGCCCAGGCCTGCCGGAACGAGCCGCCGACGACCAGGTCGTTCTCGCACACCGTCATCTCCCACCCGTCCGGCCCGAGCAGCCAGCGGCGCATCAGCTCCGGCTCCGTGTGCGCACGCCAGAGCAGGTGCCGCGGCGCCGCGAACGCGCGGGTGATGGCCACGTGGGTGTCGTCCACGATCTCGGTGACCGTGCCCCGGCCGAGGGCGTACTCGCGGAGGTCGGCCAGCACCGTGTCGAGCTGCCCGAACGCCTGCTCGTAGCCGTCGAGCATGCCCATCTCGAGCATGGCCTCGAGGTCGGCGGAGGACGCGAACGACGTCAGCACCGTCACCCGTGACCCGCTGTCGACGGTGTCGAACGACAGCACGGTCTCGCTCGCGGGCAGCGAGTCGTCGACCGTGCCCTCGGCGTCGGAGAACAGGTCGCGGAAGGCGATCCGGCGGGGTTCGTCGACCTCGGACACCTGCCAGAGTGCGTGGAAGCGTTCGTTCTCGGGCGAGGTCATCCGGTAGTGGGCGACGCCGCCGGGACGGAGGTCGAACGACGTGAACGTGGCGGGGAACCCGGGCGGGCCCCAGAAGCGTTCGAGCTGCCGGGGATCCGCGAACGCTGCCCAGAGGCGTTCGACGGGGACGGGGAACTCGGCCACGAGGGTCATGGTGAGCTCCTCGGGGTCGGTGTGGACGGACGTGGTCGGCATCAGTGGCTCCCTTGCGTTCGGTCGTCGCCGCGCGGCGCGCGGTCTGCTCCCAGCAGTGCGTCGAGCCGGTCGATCCGGCCGCGCCAGAGGTTCGCGTAACCGTCGAGCAGCCCACGGACGCGATCGATCTGTCCCGGCTCGGCGCGCACGATGCGGGTGCGGCCCCGGGGTTCCTTGGTCACGAGTCCTGCTCCTTCGAGGACGGCGACGTGCTTCTGGACGGCGGCGAACGACATCGCGTAGGCGTCCGCGAGTGCGCTCACGGACGCCTCGCCGACCAGGGTGCGACGGACGATGTCGCGTCTGGTCGCATCGGCCAGGGCGTGGAAGACCCGGTCGACCTCGGCATCGCTCAGTTCGGTTCGTGCAACCATTTGGTTGTACGTTACGACGGTCCTGCCCGCCGCACAACCCCCGCGGTGTACAAGGACGCATGGGTCAGCTCATCTACGACGGAGAGCCGCTCGACCTCCGGATCGACGATCGAGCGCTCACACACCTGCAGATCGTCATCGTGAACATGCTCCGGCGGGAGCACCGGTTCGCGTTCTCGTGGAAGGACGACGCCGTCCACGGCAACGGGCGCAGCACCATCTGGATGCACCCGAACGTGAGCCTGCACTTCAAGTTCTCCGGCAGCCGGGTGCCCCGGATCAACCGCAGCTGGCTCGAGGACCTCTACGCCGCCGCCACCTCGGGGTCCGGTCTCGTGCTCACCCCGGAGCCGTCGGACACGAGCACGGCGGACGACTCGGCGTGGTCCCGTGCGGTGGTGCCCGGCGACGCGGACGACGACTCCGGTACCGACGACGCCGGATAGCACACAGCCCGTGAACGGTCAACGGGTCGCGCACGTCCGTGCAGTCTGAGTACGGTGGGCGTACCGCGCGAGTGATCGACTCCGGCCCAGGGAGCCGGTGACGGTGGCTCCGCGGTCGGAGGGGGGAACCACGCGACGTGCGAGGAGTCCCGGATCAGGGGCCTCCCGGCCCACAGCGCCCCCTCGCCGTCGCCCCGGTCGTGGATTCGGGTTCCGCACCGGGGCGACGGGCGTGGCACCGGCCGCGCGCGCCGCTCGCCGGCCGCGCGCGCCGCTCAGTACACGTCGCGGACGTACCGCTTGCCGCGCCGCATGTCGGCGAGGTACGCCTGCGCGTCGTCCTCGCCCTTGCCCCGCTGGCTCCCGATGACGGCCAGGAGCGCCTGCTCGACGTCCTTCGCCATGCGTGAGGCGTCACCGCACACGTACAGGTGCCCGCCGTCCTCGAGCCACGAGTAGAGCTCCGGGGCCTGTTCGAGCATCCGGGTCTGCACGTAGACCTTCTCGGCCTGGTCGCGCGAGAACGCCAGGTCGAGGCGGTCCAGGACGCCCTGCTCCTGCAGCTCGGTGAGTTCGTCCTCGTAGACGAAGTCGGTGTCGCGGTGCTGGTCGCCGAAGAACAGCCAGTTCCGTCCCGTCGCCCCGGAGACCGCACGCTCGTGCAGGAACCCGCGGAACGGAGCGATCCCGGTCCCCGGGCCGACCATGATCATCGGCGCGGACGGGTCGGCGGGTACCCCGAACGACGCGTTCGGCTGCAGGTAGACGTCCACGGTGCCGTCGGGGGCGACCCGGTCGGCGAGGAACGTCGACGCGACGCCGGCGTACATGCGGTGCGGGTCCCCGTACCGGACGGACGCGATCGTCAGGTGGATGCGGTCCGGGTGCGCGAGCGGGCTCGACGAGATCGAGTACTGGCGCGCCTGCAGCGGTCGGAGGTTCGGCAGGAGTTCGTCGAGTCCGGGTGCCGCGGGTCCGGCGTCGCGGAGCAGGTCGAGTACGTCGCGACCCCACAGCCAGCGGTCGAGCTCGTGCTTGTCACCGTGCGAGACGACGGCGGCGAGCTCCGACGACGGTGCGCGCTGGACGAGGTCCGCGATGAGGTCCTTCGAGGGCGTCCGGATCTCACGGTCGGTCCGCAGGACCTCGGTGACCGGGCGGCCGTCGAGCGTCTCGGAGCCGTTCGCGCCGACCTGCTCGAGCAGCTCGCCGACGAACACCTCGTCGTTGACCGGCACGACCGCGAGCGCGTCGCCCGCCGAGTACTCGATCCCGGAGTCGCCGAGGTCGAACTCGTAGTGCCGGATCTCCTTCGCACTGCGCGGCGAGGAGAGCAGCCGGTTCTCGACCAGCGTCGACGGGTACGGGTTGCGCTTGTTCCACTGGGCACCGGGCCTGGAGGCACGGCTCGCGCCCGCCCCGCCGGCCGCGGTCGTCGCACCGGTCGCCGCCACCGCCGTGGTCGCGCCGGGCTGCACGCCCGCCTCCGCCGCCAGACGGTCGAGCACCGCAGCCGTCCAGAGCGCGGCCGGGTCCTCGTAGTCCACGTCGCAGTCGACGCGGTCGTGGATGCGGGTGGCGCCGAGCTGCTCGAACCGGGTGTCGAGGAGCTTGCCGGCCTGGCAGAACTCGTCGTAGCTCGTGTCGCCGAGCCCGAGGACGGCGTACTGCAGTCCCTCGAGCCGCGGCACGGTGGTCGCCTGGATCGCGTCCCAGAACAGTCCGGCGTTGTCGGGCATCTCGCCCTCGCCGTACGTCGAGGTGACCACGAGCACGTGCGACATCCCGGCGAGCTGCTCCGGCGTGACGGCGTCGAGCGCGGTGGCACGACCGCCGAGCCCGCGGGCCTTCGCGCCGGCGACCAGCTCGTCGGCGAGGAACTCCGCGTTGCCGGTCTGCGTGCCGAACAGCACGTCGATCGTCGTCGTCGGGGCGCCGCCGGAGGCCCGCTTGCCCGCGGCGGCGATGCCGGCGATGAACCCGGCGAGCCAGGACTCCTGGGCCTGCGAGAACGGTGCGTCGACCGGGATCAGCGATCCGGTCGGGGGGAGCAGGCTCACGCGGACACCGCCTCGGTCGGCGCCTGCGGTGCACGGCGGGCGATGTCCTCGAGCGCTGCGTTCGCGAGCAGCTCGTCGAAGCGGGCCTCGCGGACGCGGCCGTCGTTCTTGGCGTTCTGGTGCATGATCCACCCGGTGGTGCCCGGCGCGTCCATGCTGCGGTTGTTCCGCTGCGTGAGCGCGCGCTTGTAGTCGTCGAGGCGCTTGATCGCGATGAGGGTCGCGAGCTCGTCGTCCGCGAAGCGGTCCAGCGTGCCGCGCAGGTACTTCACGACGCGCTGCTTCACGAAGAAGTCCTCGGTGAGGATGAGGTTCTTGACCGCCTCGGTCACCCGGGGGTCGTTCGGGCCGGCCGCGCCGGGGACCCGCTCGAGCGCGAGGTCCTGGGCGACGCCGAGCACGGTGTACGAGGACAGGAGCGAGAACATGTCGTCGCCCTGGTCGCCGAGCGACGGGGCACGGCCGCCGAGGACGGCGCGCTGGTCGCGGTAGTCGACCTTGAACGCGCGGAGCTTGTCCGTCGCGATCGAGGTCGCCAGCTCGTCGAGCAGTTCGTTCCGGCTCGCCGCGGCCAGGATCTCGCCGGCGTCCTGGGTGAGCAGGAGCGCCCGGGGCATGCCGACGAAGACGTGCTGGCGGGTGGTCTCCCACTCGGCGAGCAGACGCTCGGCCAGCGCCGAGCCCGTCGCCTCGAGGTGCCACTCGAGCAGCAGGCGCGCCGCTGCCTCGTGGAAGGCCCCGCGCTCGGTGTCGGTGACCGGGAACACGAGGAGCGAGTCGGTGCTCGCGCGCTCGGTGACCTCGCCGGAGGGGTCGTACTGGTACAGGAACCCGCCGGACATGCCGTTGCCGAGGCCCTTGCCGAAGGTACCGAGGTTGAACACGGCACCGCCCGTCATGTACTCGCAGCCGAAGTCCCCGACGCCCTCGACCACGGCCGTCGCGCCGGAGTTGCGCACGGCGAACCGGTCGCCGGCCTCACCCTCGACGAAGGTGCGGCCACCGGTCGCCCCGAACAGTGCGAAGTTGCCGACGAGGACGTTGCCGCCCTGTCCGGCACTGCCGCCACCGGGTGCGCGGACGATGATCCGGCCACCGCTCTGGCTCTTGCCGACGCCGTCGTTCGCGGTGCCGGTGTGCTCGAGCACGATGCCGTCGTTGTTGAACACGCCGTACGACTGCCCGGCCGACCCGAGCGTGCGGATCGTGACCGCGCCGTCGACGAGTCGGCGGCGTCCGCGGTCGTCCGTGGTGATCGCCGGGTGCCCGGACAGGTCGGTGTCGCGCAGCTCGTGGTTGAGCAGGCGCTCCACGTCGATGCCGAGCTGGCCGCCGACGGACTTGTCGCTGTTGCCGAGCAGCACGCCGTGCACGAGCACGTGCGCCTGCTCGTGGTCGACGAGGGCCGTGCGGACCCGCTCGAGCAGCGCGTCGTCGGTGTGGAAGTCCTTCTCGAGGTACTCCGGGTCCTCGACGAGCTTCTCGGGGACCTGCGCGAGGAGCGCCCGGACGTCGAGGCGCCCGACGCTCGCCGGGTGGTCGAGGAGCTGCAGCAGGTCGGTGCGACCGCGGGCCTCGCGCAGGGAGCGCAGGCCGAGGCGCGCGAGGATCTGCCGCACGTCGTGGGCGATGTTGAGCAGGTACTGCGCGAGCGCACGGGGGTCGCCCTCGAACGCCTCGGCGTTCGTGGTGAGGCCAGCCGGGCACTTCACGTTGCAGTTCTTCGCCATCACGCAGCCGAGCATCATGAGCGCGGTCGTGCCGAACTCGAAGCTGTCGCCGCCGAGCAGCGCGCTCGTGACCACGTCGGAACCGGTCTGGTGCGCGCCCGAGCAGCGGAGCGTGACCTTCTGGCGGAGGCCGTTCGCGACGAGCGCCTGGTGGACCTCGGCGACGCCGATCTCCGCCGAGCGGCCGGCGTACTTCAGGCTCGTGACGGCCGCGGCGCCCGTGCCACCGGTGTTGCCCGCGACGTTGATGACGTCCGCGCCGGCCTTGGCGACGCCGACCGCGATGGTGCCGATGCCCTCGGAGGACACGAGCTTCACGATCACCCGGACACGGGCGGCCTTGCAGTCGTGGATGAGCTGCGCGAGGTCCTCGATCGAGTACGTGTCGTGGTGCGGCGGCGGCGAGATGAGCTCGACGCCAGGGGTGCCACCACGGGCCGCGGCGATGTCCACCGTGACCTTCGGCGCGGGCAGCTGGCCGCCCTCGCCCGGCTTCGCGCCCTGGCCGATCTTGATCTCGAGCTCCTCGAGCATCGGGTCGGCGAGGTAGCCCGCCCAGATGCCGAACCGTCCCGAGGCGAACTGCTTGATGCGCGAGCCGCGGATCGTGCCGTAGCGGGAGTGGTGCTCGCCGCCCTCACCGCTGTTCGACATGCCGCCGACCATGTTCGTGCCGTGCGCCACCGCCTCGTGCGCGGTCGCGACGAGCGCGCCGTGGCTCATCGCGCCGGACGCCAGGGTCCGGGTGATCTCGTGCGCCGGCTGGACCTCGTCGAGCGCGACGCTCGCCGGGGCGTGGTCGAGCAGTGCGAGCAGCTCGACGGCGGAGCCGGTGGCGCGGAGCGTCACCTGGGTGTCGTCGACGGAGTCGACGTCGACCTGGCCGGGGTGCAGCAGCGCGAGGCCGTCCGCGAGGGCCGCGTGGCGCAGTGCACCCGTGGTCCCCGTCGACGTGAGCTCGAGGCGGAAGCGAGCCGTGCCTCCTGGGAGGTCCCCGTCGTCGGCCGGACGCGAGCCGGAGAGCCCGCGCACCGTGACGCTCGCGTTGCCGGTGGTCGAGAAGCGGCCGAGCTCGCGGGCGAAGTCCTCTGCCGTGTCGATGCCGGTGACGTCCGCGGGCAGCGCGAGGACGTCGCGGAGGGCCGCGGGACGGCGCGAGCGCTCGTCGTGCGTCGTCTGCAGGAACGTGACGTAGCCCGGGGTGATCCGGTGCGCGTCGATCTCGGCGTCGCTCAGCCGGTCGTAGCCCGTGTTCCGGTAGGCGGTGTCGGTGATGCCGAACGCGTCGTCGAGCTGTCCGAGCGTGAGGAGCCGCAGCGCCTCGGAGTCGCCGGAGCGCTCGAAGGCCGGACGCTCCTCGGTCATGCCGCCGAAGCCGCGCACGCTCGCGACGCCGAACGAGTGCCCGGCACCGTCCGAGCGCTCCTTGAAGAGGCCGAGCATGGGCACCTGGCCCTCGGACTCGACCGTGCGGGCGCGCTCGTGCCAGTCCGTCGCGGCCTGGGCGATGCGGGCGAACCCGACGCCGCCGACCGGGGCCTGCATGTGCGGGAAGACCCGGGCGAGCAGGTCGTCGCGGGTGTCGAGGTAGTTCGGCTCGAAGAACTCACCGCCGATGTAGCTCTCGGCCGTGCAGAGCCCGACGCGGCCCATCGTCTTCGCGAGGGCCTTCTCGGCCGCCTTCCGGAAGCGCTTGAGGGCGAGGTCGGTCGCGGTCAGTTCGCCGGCCGGGGCGGGCGCTGCGGGGTACTTCTCCTCCGCACGGAGACGTGCGGAGAGGCTGTACACCGCTGCGGCGCCGAAGCCGAGCGCCGTCGCCACGTGGTGTGACGATGGCAGCTGACCGGACTCGGCGACGACGGAGATCCGCAGGCGCAGGCCGGTCTCGATGAGCCGCTGGTTGACGGCGGCCACGGCGAGGATGACGGGGAGGGGCGCGTGCGTCGACGACACGTTGCGGTCGGTGAGCACGGCGATGCCGCCGGTGCGCTCCGCGAAGGCGGCGACGGCGTCGGCGAGGTGCTCGGTCGCGGTGCGGACCGCGTCGGCGTTCGCCTGCTCGTCGCCGAGCACCGGCACGTAGAGCATGTCGAAGCGCTCGAGCGGCACGATGTCCTGCTCGCGCAGGCGCACCATGTCGAGGTGCCCGAGGATCGGGGACTCGACGACGAGCTGCCGCGTCGCCGAACCCGTCCCGTCGGGCTTCGCGCCGAGGGCGACGCGCATCGACATGCCGTCGGCTTCGCGGATCGAGTCGAGCGGCGGGTTCGTCACCTGGGCGAAGCGCTGCGAGAAGTACTTCGCCATGCCGCCCTCGGTGTCGCTCAGGGCGTTGATGGCGTTGCCGTAGCCCATCGCCGAGATCCGCTCCGAGCCGTTCTGCAGCATCGGGTCGAGCATGAACCGGAAGCTCTCCTGGTTCAGCGAGTACGCCACGTAGCGGCCCGCGAGCGACAGATCGCCCTCGTAGCCGAGCGTGGTCGTGGTGCGCTGGTACTCCGGCGCCGGGACGTCGTCCAGGTTGACGCGGGCGGCGTCGAGGAGCGTGCCGTACGGCTTCCGCGCGGCGAGCATCTCGAGCACCTCGCGCGTGCGCATGAGCGTGCCGGTGCGGTGGTCGACGACGAGCATGCCGCCCGCCTCGATGCGGCCGCGGTGCACGACGTCCTCCGGCTCGAACTCGACCTGACCGGCCTCGGACGACACCATCAGGTACTCGGCGGTCTGCACGGAGCGCAGCGGGCGCAGGCCCAGTCGGTCGAGCCGGGCGCCGACCACGTCGCCGTCGCTGAAGATCACGGCGGCCGGGCCGTCGTTCTTCTCCTCGTAGAGCGAGAAGAACTCGAGCATGTCCCGCACCGCCGGGGTCAGGGTGCGGTCGTTCTCCCACGCCGGGGGCATGAGCGAGACCACGGCCTCGACGATCTCGAGGCCGTCGTCGAACACCCGGCTCTGCAGGGTCTGGTCGAGGCGGCTCGAGTCGGACTGGCCGGGCGGGCGGACGATGCTGCGGGTCCGTGCACGGGCGAGGGCCTCGTCGGACAGCCGGTTCTTCCGGTCGGTGTTCAGCTCGCCGTTGTGCGCCATCAGGCGGAAAGGCTGCGCCATCGTCGGGTGCGGCTCGGTGTTCGTCGAGAACCGGGTGTGGAAGTAGAGCGTCCGGACCGAGTGGCGCGGGTCACGCAGGTCGGTGAAGTACCCGATGACCTCGCCGGAGTTCAGCCGCCCCTTGAGGATCTGGGTCCGGGCGCTGAGCGACAGCGGGTACAGGGCGGCGTGCTCGGCGCGGTCGGCGGCGGCCTGGCCGTACGACACCGCCTCGATCGCGAGGAGGGCGCGGTTGGCGGCGGCGTCGACCTCGGCGCGGGTCCACGCCTCGGGGGCACGGAAGACCCACTGCACGATCGGCAGCTGGTACTGCTCGGCCTCGGGACGGGCGACGGAGTGGTCCACCGGGACGTCACGGACGAGCAGGAGCTCGAAGCCCTGCTGCTCGATGGCGTCCGTGACGGTCTGCTGCGCACGGGCGCGCTCGGCGTCCGCAGCCGGGCCTGTGCCGCTCGGCACGAAGCAGTTCGCGACGCCGAAGTGGCCCGCGCGGAGCTCCTCGCCGGTGATCGCGCTGAAGAACTCCACCGACAGGTCGATGCTCACGCCCGCGCCGTCACCGACACCCTCGGCGGACTTGCCGCCGCGGTGGGGGATGGCGCACAGCGCTTCGTCGCCCTTGCGGATGACGTCGTGGCTCGGCATCCCGTCGAGTCGGGTGATGAAACCGACGCCGCAGTCGCTCGATTCGCGGGCAGGGTCGTAGAGACCGAAGGAGGAGGGGTTCACGTGTGCAGGTCCAGTGGGGCGTTGCCGGCAGCGGACGGCCAGGCTGCATCAGTGGAGCGCTCGCCGCGGGCAGACCGATGGTGGCAGTCGGGCCCTGTGGGGTTGTGGTGCGGTGAGGCGATGCTACGGCGCGGTATACCGCCCGCGCAACACCGCGGGGCCGGGGTGCGCGGCGCGGGCGCGGCGGGGGTGTGCGGCGCGGGTGCGGCCGGGGTGCGGCGCGGTTCGCTTGCGCACAACGAAAGTCACTCCGCGCCGCGGATCCCCGTGGCGCGGAGTGACTTCGGTTGTGCGAGCGCGCGGCCGCGGGGCGGCCGGGCGGCCCGGCGGCGTCAGGCGGCGTGGCGCTCGTCGACCGCGATCGGCTCGGTCGCCGCCGTGCTCGCGTCCGCCGCCGGGGTCGTGCCCGGGCGGATGAGCTCCGGCCGACGCCGGGACCGGAACACCCACGCCTTGAACAGGACGAAGCGGACCAGCGTCGCCACGAGGTTCGCGGCCGTGAGCACCACGATCTCCGCACCGTGCGACGATCCCGGTGCCGCCGAGTGCAGGATCACCAGCGACCCGGACGTGATCGCCCACGCGATCCCGAACACCACCAACCCCTGCACGTGGTGCCGCCCTGCGCCGGCACGTCCCCGCACCCCGAACGTGAAGCGTCGGTTGAGTGCCGTGTTGCCGATCGCGGTGACCAGGAGCGCCAGGAAGTCCGCCGTCTGGGCACCGATCGCCGGGCGGAACAGGGCGTAGAGCACGGCGAACGCGATCGTCGACAGCACGCCGATCGCCCCGAAGCGCAGCACCTGCCCGACGATCCCGACGTGCGGTGGCGTGAACGGACGGCGGCCGATGGCGTCGTACACCGCACCGATCGGCACGCGTCCGGTTGCGAGCCCGCGGGAGACCCGCCACATCCCCTTGAGGTCCTCGGTCGCGGTCGAGGCGATGTGCACCGATGAGTTCACGTCGTCAACCCAGTCGACCGGGACCTCGTGGATCCGTAGTCCGGCGTGCTCGGCCAGCACGAGCAGCTCGGTGTCGAAGAACCACGCGTCGTCCTCGCACAGGGGCAGGACGTGTTCCGCGGCCTGCCGGGTGATCGCCTTGAAGCCGCACTGCGCGTCCGAGAAGGACACCCCCATCGTGGTGCGGAGCAGCAGGTTGTACGAGCGGGAGATGAACTCGCGCTTCCCGCCGCGCACCACACGTGACGAGCCCGCCAACCGGGTGCCGATCGCCACGTCCGAGTGCCCGGACAGCAGCGGGGCGACGAGGGGTTCGAGCGCGGCGAGGTCGGTGGAGAGGTCCTCGTCGACGTAGACCAGCACGGTGGCCGGCGACGCTGCCCAGACGGCCTTGAGCGCACGGCCCCGGCCCTTCTCCGGCAGGTGCACCGCGTGCACGTCCGGCAGCATCGCGGCGAGGTCGTCGGCGATGCGTGCGGTGTCGTCGGTCGAGGCGTTGTCCGCGATCGTGATGCGCCAGGTGTTCCGGAGCGACGTCCGGCAGAAGGTGTGCAAGCGGCGGACGTGGGCGGCGAGCGTGTCCTGCTCGTTGTAGCAGGGGACGACGATGTCGATGTCGAGGGTGTGGTTCGTCTCCGTCATACCGCACATGCTCGGGACCGGGCATACGGGGACCGCAGCAGCCTGCTGTGCCGCGTCTAAGAACGCGCGGCCGGCCACCGCGCAGCCCGACGACGACTGCGCACGGTGGACCACGAGCAGTCGTCGTCAGAGCGCGCACCCGTGGCCGGGCAGGACGGAGCGGACAGCGCGCACCGTGGCCGGGCAGCGCGCAGCGGGTCAGCGCGCGAACAGCACCTGCACGACCGCGATGACCACGAGCGCCGCGATGGGGACGCCTGCGATCCAGACCGCGGCGCGCACCTGCGTCCGCCGGATCGTGGCCGGCGCGTGCGACGTCCGGGCGAACTCGGTCGCCGCGACGAGCTCCGGGGCCGCGGCCGGCGGCGCGGGCTCGGGCTGGGGTCGGTCGTCCTCGAACGCGGGCACCTCGACCACGAGGTCGTCGGCGCGCGGCCGCTCCGGCAGTCGTGCGAAGTCGTTCGGCATGCGGGCCCCCGTCCGTTCCCGTCCAGTGTGCCACGGCACCGACGGCACCGACGGCTTTCGCGCCGGCCGCGAGCCCACCGGCAGCCGAGCTGCTAGCCACGCGCCCCACCGGCAGCCGAGCTGCGGGTCAGCCCTCGACGGTGAGCGCTCCCGACTGCAGGACGACCCGCCCGTCCTTCGGCAGCCACACCTGGAGTCCGCCGACCTCGGCGACCGAGAACCGCGACCGCTCGGAGTCGAACAGCTGCGTCACGGCCCCGGACGGCGGGAAGCGTCGGTCGTTCCCGACCACGATCGCGACGTACGGCCCCTGGTCGGCCCGGGTGGTGCCGCGCTCGGCGACGTACGGCACGAAGAGCCCCGGGGTCGCCGACACGAACAGGATCTTGCCGTCGGGCACGTGCTGTTCCTCGAGGTAGTCCCCGAGCAGCGCGATGCCCGTCGGGTGCTGGCGCGCGATGTCCTGGCTGAGCCGGACGGACGGCACGACGAGCGAGACGACCAGCACGAGCGACAGCGCCGTCGCGACCGGGGCCGCCCCCCGCACCGGCACACGCGGCAGTCGCGCCAGCCCGATCGCGGCCAGGACGAGCAGGAACGGCATCCACGCCGAGTAGTACGTGGGCAGCGCGATCTTCGCGACGACCACGTAGAAGCCCACGAGCAGCGCCAGGGCGACGCCGACGTACGCGACGAGCCGGTCGGCCCGGATCGCCAGCGCCGCGACGACCCCGACGGCGAGGACGACGAGCAGCAGCACCCCCGTGCCGGCCTCCATGAAGTGCAGGTTCGCCCACCACGGGGCGAACCGGTAGACGGTGCCGCCGATGGTGATCGGGTGCCCGGTGGTGTTCTGCCCCTCCTGGAACTCGATCATGTACCGGATCGCGGACCGGATCCCCATCGGCACGTACGACACGACGAACACCAGCCCGAACGCGGCCGCCCACATCGCGCCGCCGACGAGCAGTCGACGCCATGCCCGGAACAGCACCGGCAGCAGCAGGAACACCGGCAGCAGCACCACGGTGGAGACCTTCGACGTCACCGACAGGGCCATCAGCGCACCGGACACGGGCGCGAGCCACCACCGGTCGCCGCGCATCCACACCCACGCCGTGGCCACCGCGAGCACGGCGAACACGGTCATCACCGGGTCGAGCAGTGCCAGACGGTCGACGCGCGGACCGGCACCACCGCGCGGCGTCAGCCACCAGAGGGCGGCGGCGAGCAGGGCGCCCCAGTAGCCGATCTCGCGCCGCAGCCACCAGTACAGCGCGACGCCGACGCCGAAGGTGAGCAGGGCGACGAGCACCCGCGGACCGATCGGCCCCTGCCCGGCGACGAGCTGCGCGAGACCGAACAGGTACTTCGCGGTCGGGGGGTGCTCGCGGTTGAACGAGAAGTCGCCGTGCACGTACTGCCACCCGGCGCGGAGGTAGATGTCCTCGTCGCCGGTGATGTTGGGCCCGCCGATGTTCCAGAAGCACTGGTAGAGGGCCCAGAGCAGGACCACGGCCGCCACTCCTGCCCGGATGCGGAGGTCACCGGCGAGTGCGGACAGTCGTGAGGGCACCGTCCGAACCTAGTTGCTCGGCCGCTCCCGA
Organism: Curtobacterium sp. MCBA15_016; assembly: GCF_001865105.1. Lineage (NCBI taxonomy): Bacteria > Bacillati > Actinomycetota > Actinomycetes > Micrococcales > Microbacteriaceae > Curtobacterium > Curtobacterium sp. MCBA15_016. The sequence goes on along the minus strand of NZ_MJGR01000033.1, from coordinate 94,290 downwards.
GCGAACCAGCCCGGTCAGTCGGCGTCCGGTGTCCGACCCGGCAGATCGACCGTGAACGCCGTCCGCCCCGGCTCCGAGGCGACCCGGACGAGCCCGTCGTGCGCGGTCACGACGGCCCGGACGATCGCCAGCCCGAGGCCGCTCGTGCCGTGCTCGCGGGACCGGGACGCCTCGCCGCGGGTGAAGCGGTCGAACAGCGTCGGGAGCACCTCGGCGGGGATGACCGGTCCGTCGTTCGCGACCACGAGACGCACGACGTCGCCGGTCCGCTGCAGGGAGACCACCACGGACGTGCCCTCCGGCGTGTGCGTCCGCGCGTTCGCCAGCAGGTTCGTCACGACCCGCCGCAGCTGCGTCGCGTCCCCGGACACCACGAGCGGGTGGTCGTCCAGCACCTGCAACGTCCACCGGTGCCCGGGTGCGGTCGCGCGCGCGTCCATCGTCGCCTCGACGACGATCGACGTCAGGTCGACCGGCTCGCGCGCCGGTGCCGGGCCGGACGCCAGGGCGACGGCGTCGAGACGAGCGAGCAGGAGCAGTTCCTCCACGAGGTCGCCCATCCGCACCGCCTCGCGCCCGATCCGGTCGACGTTGCGGCGGACCGCGTCGGGGTCGTCCGACGACGCCGAGAGTTCGGCGTACGCCCGCACGGTCGCGATCGGGGTCCGCAGCTCGTGCGACGCGTCGGCGACGAACGTCCGCATGCCCGTCTCGGCCTCGCGTCGGACCGTGAGCGCCCGGGCGACGTGTCCGAGGAGGCGGTTGAGCGCGGTGCCGACCTGCTCGACCTCGCGGTTCGCCGCGAGGTCCCCGGCCGAGACCCGCACCGGGATGTCCGTGTCCCCGCGCTCCAGGTCGAGCTCGGTGACGTCGGACGCCACGGCCGCGACCCGTTCGAGCGGGCGGAGCGATCGCCGGACGAGGAGGGTCAGCGCCCAGGCCGCGACGAGCAGCCCGACGACCGTCACGACACCGATGACGAGCAGGAGGCGGGCGATGGCGGCGTCGAGGTCGCCGAGCGGCAGCGCGGTCACGAAGACGTCGCCGTCGTCGCCGACGGCCTGCGCCCGGTAGGTGCCGAGCTTCCCCAGGTCGACCGTCACGGGGTCGCCGTCGCTGGCGATGCGCGACAGGGTCGCCTCCTGCGCCGAGGACAGCCCGTGCTGCCGGCCGCTGCTGTCCGTGTACCCGCCGAGGACGGTCGCGCCGTCGCGCCGGATCGCGACGACGGTGCCGGCGGACTGTCCGGGAGCGCCGATGAACGCGTTGTCCGGGTCCGAGCCGGAGCCGGTACCGGTCGACGGGGGCGGTGGCCGTTCGCCGTCCGGCCCGCCGACGGTCCGCTCGGCCGCGGTCGCGAGTTCCGCGTCGAGCCGGTCGACCAGGTACCCGCGGAACGCGACGACCGTCACCGCTCCGACGACGACGTTGGTCGCGACGAGCAGGAGCGCCACGGCCGCCACGATCCGCCACCGCAGCGACGGCACGCGCCGCCGACGGTCGGTTCCGTTCCGGGCCCGGGAGGCGCGGCTCGCCGTCCGCGGTCGGCTCACGTCGTCGGCCGGAGCACGTACCCAGCTCCGCGGACGGTCTGCAGCATCGGCTCGCGTCCGGCGTCGAGCTTCTTGCGCAGGTACGACACGTACATGTCCACGAGGTTGGACGACGTGCCGAAGTCCATCCCCCAGACGTTCGCCAGGAGTTGCTCCCGGGAGAGCACGCGGTTGGCGTTCCGCACGAGGTGCCGCAGCAGCTCGTACTCGGTCGCGGTGAGGTCGATCGGTTCACCGGCGCGCGTGACCGTCCTGGCGTCCTCGTCGAGCCGGAGGTCGCCGACGCTCGTCGCGGCCGGACTCCCGACGGCCGTGACCCGCGGCGACGTCCGGGCCAGGATCCGCGCCCGGACGAGCAGCTCGTCGATGCCGAAGGGCTTGGTCAGGTAGTCGTCGCCGCCGCCCGTGAGTCCGGCGAGCCGGTCCTCGGGGGCGTCCCGCGCCGTGAGGAACAGCACCCGCACGTCGTCCCGGGCGTCCCGGAGTCGTTCGAGCACCTCGAACCCGTCGATGTCCGGCAGCATCACGTCGAGGACGACCACGTCGGGTCGGAAGTCCCGGGCGGCGAACAGCACGTCGCGCCCGCGGTGCACGGCCCGCACCTCCCAGCCGTCGCCCGCGAACGCGAGGGCGACGGCGTCCGCGAGGGCGTGCTCGTCGTCGACGACGAGGGCGCGGACGGGTGAGCCGTCGGTGCGCTGCAGCGGTTGCCCGGTCACGCCCGCGAGCCTATCCACCGCGCCCTCGTCGTCGATCACTTCGTGCTGCTCAGGTCGTAGACGGTCTGCCCGCCGACCGTCGTGGACTCGTAGTTCGCCGCGACCCACTCCTGGATGGCCGACGCCGTGGACGATCCGCCGCCCATGCCGCCGCCGCCCGAGCCGGAGGACACGTAGTACCCGATGTCCCCGTCGGCGACGTACGCCTGGAACTGGGCGAGCGTCGGTGCCGGGTCGCTCGACCAGCCACCGATCGCCATCACGGCCGTGTCGGTGTCGAGTTCGAGCTGTGCTGCCGACTGCGAGCCGTTCACCGCGGCCGCCCACTTCGCGTCGGACGCCTCGAGGAGCTTCTGCAACGCCGACGAGGTCGTCGACCCGCCACCGCCCATGCCGCTCGGGGCGCCGTCGGTCGATCCCTCGGCGGTGCCGTCGGTCCCGGTCGAGCCCTCGGTGGTCCCGGAGGCGCCACCGGGCGCCGTCCCGTCGGCACCCTCCGGCGCCTCGCCGCTCATGCCCTCCGGCGGGGTCCCGCCGGGACCCTGCTGGGAGCCGTCGTCGGAGGTGGAGCCGCCGCTCTCGGAACCGGAGGTCGACCCGCCGGGTCCACCCGCGCCTCCCGGCATGTCACCCGTGCCACCGCCGCCCATGCCGCCGGTGCTGCTGCCCGCCGGACCGACGCTCGGGATCGAACCGGAGTGCGCGACGGTCGTCGTGGCGAGGGCGTAGGCCGTGGTGCCGCTGAGCCCGAACAGGGTGCCGGCGAGGACGCCGATCGTGACGAGCCTGCGGAGCGACGGCACACTGCCCATCACGACGAGCGCTGCCGACAGCAGGCCGCCGGCCAGCATCACCCAGCGGAGCCAGGGCAGCCACGTCGGGTTCTCGTTGAGCAGGCACCAGCCCCAGAAGGCCGTGACGCCGATCATGGCGGCCAGACCGATGCGGCCGGTGAAGCGCTCGCGGGCGTGCCAGAGCAGCGCGCCGCCGGTGCCGACGAGTCCGGCGATCGCCGGGGCCAGCGCGACCGTGTAGTACGGGTGGATCGTGCCGGACATGTACGAGAAGACGAGTCCGGTGACGAGCAGCCAGCCACCCCAGAGCACGAGTCCGGCGCGGGCGGGGTCGGCCAGGTGACGGCGGCCGACGACGACCAGGCCGACGATCAGCGCGATGAGTGCGGCGGGCAGGAGCCACGAGATCTCGAGGCCCATCTCGGACGAGAAAAGCCGGTTCAGACCCGTCGACCCGCCGAACGAACCGCCCGCGGTGCCGCCGGTCATGCCGCCGCCTCCGCCGCCGTTGCCCGAGCCGCCGAAGATCCGACCGAGGCCGTTGTAGCCGAACACGAGGTCGAGCACGGTGTTGTTCGTCGAGCCGCCGATGTAGGGGCGGGACTCGGCGGGCCACAGCCACACGGCGACCACCCACCAGCCGGCGGCGACGACGAGGGACCCGGCGGCGACGAGCAGGCCGACGACGCGACGGCCCCAGGTGGTGCGAGCGGCGAACAGGTACACGAGGCCGAACGCCGGCAGGACGAGCAGCCCCTGCAGCATCTTCGTCAGGAAGGCGAACCCGAGGGCGACCCCGGCGAGGGCGATCCACTTCCAGCTGCCCCTCGGGAGCGCCCGCACGGTGCAGTACGCGCCGGCGGTCATGAGGAGGACGAGCAGCGCGTCCGGGTTGTCGAACCGGAACATCAGCGCGGCGGCCGGGGTCGCCGCGACGACGAAGCCCGCGAGCAGCGCGCCGACGTTCGCCGTGGTGGCCCCGAGCCGGGCGAGCGTGCGGCGGACCGTTCCCCACACGAGCGCGACGGACCCGACGGCCATGAGGGCCTGGGGGAGCAGGAGGCTGAAGCTCGAGAATCCGAACAGCCGGGCGGACAGCACCATCACCCACAGCGAGGCCGGGGGCTTGTCCACCGTGATGAAGTTCGACGAGTCGAGGGAGCCGAAGAAGAACGCCTCCCACGACTTCGTGCCGGCCTGCACGGCGGCGGCGTAGAAGCTGTTCGCGTACCCGGAGACGCTGAGGTCCCAGAGGTACACCACGGCGGTCACGGCGAGGAGCGCCCAGAACGCGGGCCGGAGCCAGCGGGCGTCCTCGCGCTCGCCGAGGAACAGGCGGGCGACGGGCTTGCGGCGCCGATCCCGCGCGTCGGTGCGCGCGGTCTCGCGTCGATCGGTCACGGGTATCGGGTACGTGGTCATGGCAGTGAGGATTCCGGGCGTTCCCCGACTGTCACCCTGCGGCGGCTATGCGCGCCCTAAGACGCGCGGCGCGCAGTTCACGCGTACCGCTGCGCCGCGCGCAGCGCCGCCCCCGTGTACAAGCCGCCGAACAGGAACACGTGCAGGAGCAGCGGCGCGAGCTGGTGCAGCTCGACCCGCTCCTGCCACCCGGCGGCGAGCGGGGACTCGGCGTCGTAGGCGGCGAGCACGGCCTCGAGTCGGGGGAGTCCGAAGAGTCCGAGGAGCGCCAGGTCCGTCTCGGCGTGCCCGCCGTGCGCGATGGGGTCGATGAGCACCGCTCCCGTGGGCGTCGTCCCGTCGACCGGCTCCGCGTCCGTCGGCCAGAGCACGTTGCCCGCCCAGAGGTCGCCGTGCAGCCTCGCCGGCCGGTCCCCGACGAGCTTGGGCTGCGGGGACCCGAGCGTCCCGTCCTGGACCCGGTCGGCGACCCGGTCGAACACGGCTGCCTGGGCGTGGTCGAACCCGCCGGCGTCGACGATGCGGCGGACGAAGTCGCGGATCCGGTACTCCGCGAAGAACTCGCCCCAGGTCGCCGGTGCGTCCGCCGCGGCGACGAACGGCGTGCGGGAGCGTCCCATCCGCAGGGGCGTGCCCGTCGGCCAGCCGGAGGGCGGCGCGCCCCAGTGCTCGGCGCCCGCGGCGTGGGTGTGCGCCAGGGACCGGCCGAACCGCTCGGCCTGCCGTGTCGACGGCGAACCGTCCGGGATCAGCTCGAGGTCGAGGACCGTCGGGCGGGGTCGACCGAGCACGCGGGCGATCCGGGTGCCGCCGTCGGGTTCGGCCTCGGCGAGCCAGTCCAGACCGGCTGCCTCGGCGGCGGCCTCGTCGGGGGAGGCGAAGGTCTTCACGTGCGTCTCGGCCATCGCCCCATCCTGCCGCCGTCGCCTCCGCACCGGGTCAGACCGCGTCGACGAGCGCCCTCGCCAGCGGGTGCCACTCGCGGGACGTCGGCCCGCTCAGCACGAGCGTCCGTGAGAGTCGCCGGGCCATCGGCACCATGACGAGGTCCGGCGGCAGCATCACCCGCCCGAGCGTCGGCACGATGGACACGCCCTCGCCCCGCTCGATCATCCCGAACATGGTGCTCATCTCCCGCACCCGGTGGGCGTACCGGAACGGCTGCCCGTCGAGTTCGTGCAGCCGCTGGATCTGGTGTTCACACCCGCCACCGCCCGCGACGAGCCCGTCCTCGTGCAGGTCGTCGAGCGTCAGCGCGGGGAGGTCGGCGAGCGGGTGGTCGCGGCGGACCACCGCGGCCATCTCGTCCTGCGCGACGACCACACCGCCCGGTGGCACCGGCGTCGGGTCGACGAGCACGGCGGCGTCGACCGTGCCGGCCTCGAGCCACTCGGGCATCTCGTCGTCGTCCCCCTCGTAGACCTGCACGTCGACGTCCGGCAGCGTCACCGCCCACAGCTCGCGGAGCCGCGGCAGCAGGCCCTGGCAGACGGTGGGGACGGCCGCGAGGCGCACGGTGCCGCGCGCCGTGGCGGGCCGGACCACTGCCTCCAGGGCCTCGACGGAGGCGAGCACGCTGCGGGCGTGGGCCAGCAGACGGTCGCCGAGCGGCGTCGTGACGGCGGCCGCCCCGCGCCGGACCACCGGACCGCCCACCTCGCGCTCGAGTCCTGCGAGGGCGTGCGACACGGCGGACTGCCCGACGCCGAGCACGGACGCCGCGCCCGTGAAGGAGCCGGCGTCGACGGTGGCGACGAACGCGCGCAGCTGGGGCACCGAGACGGTCATGCGTCTTCCTCATCCGTTCATGAGCGACATGCGTTTGCCGCATGCGCCGAGGATGTCGACACTAGGCGACATGAACGCGGTCCTCTACCTCCTCGTGGCACTGACCTGGGGCTCGAGCTTCCTGTTCGCGAAGATCGGGCTCGACGGGCTCGCACCGCAGCAGGTCGCCACGGTGCGCACGGTCCTCGGCGCGCTCACGCTCGTCGCGGTCCTGCTCGCGACCCGTCGGCGCTGGCCGCGTGAGCCACGGGTCTGGGGACACCTGCTCGTGGTGTCGGTGTTCCTCAACGCGGTGCCGTCGTCGCTCATGGCGTGGGCGGAGCAGACGGTGCCGTCCGGTCTCGCGAGCATCTACAACGCGACGACGCCGATCATGACGTTGGCGGCCCTCGCGGTGCTCGTGCCGTCCGAGCGGCTCCGCGGACGGCAGGTCGCGGGCATCGTGCTCGGGATCGTCGGCGTCCTGGTGCTGGTCGGTCCGTGGAACGTCATCGGGGACCCGGAGGTCCTGGCGAGCGTGCCGGGGCAGGTCGCGCTGCTCGGGATGACCGCGTGCTACGGCATCGGCCTCGCGTACCTGCGCCGGGTGGCGGTCGGCAGCGCGTACGACCCGGTCACGCTCGCGACGGTGCAGCTGACGCTGGCCTCCGGACTGCTCCTGCTGGTCGCGCCCGTCATCGCCATGGGTCCGGTACGGCTGGACTGGAGGATCGTGGGGGCGATGGTCGCACTCGGTTGCGTGGGCACGGGGCTGGCCTACGCCTGGAACACGCGGCTGGTGCAGGCGTGGGGAGCGGGTCGCGCCTCGACGGTCACCTACCTGACGCCCGTCGTCGGGGTGGTGCTCGGCGTGCTGGTCCTCGGCGAGCACGTCCGGTGGAACGAGCCGGTCGGGGGACTCGTGGTGCTGCTCGGCATCGCGCTGGCGTCGGGCGTGGTGGGTCGGCGACGTCTGGGCGTGCGGGCTCCCGCCTGAACGGGGGCCGGATCCGGAAGCGACCGCGGCCGTAGGATCGGGCCGAGAAGTCGTCCACGGAGTCGTCGACGGAGACGGAGACCGGTCATGACCGCCACCCACCACACCAGCGCCACCGCCTCGGTCGCAGCGATCCTCGCCGAGTCCGCAGCGCGGTACCCGGACGACGTCGCCGTCATCGTCGGCGACCGGCACACCACCTACGCCGAGCTCTGGAGCCAGACGCTCGCGTACGCCGGTGCGCTGCGGGCCCGCGGCGTCGGACCGGGCGACCGTGTGGCGATGCTCGTCCCGAACGTCGAGGACTTCCCGCGGGTCTACTACGCGACCCTCGCGCTCGGCGCCGTGGCGGTCCCCGTGCACGCGCTGCTCAAGCGACGCGAGATCGAGTACGTCCTGCGCGACAGCGGCGCCGCGCTGCTCGTCTGCGCCGCACCGCTGCTCGGCGAGGGTGCGGCCGGTGCCGAGCTCGCCGAGGTCGACGTGGTGACGGTGCTCGCCCCGGCCGACTCCCCGGACCGACTCGAAGCGCTCGCGCAGCAGGCCGAACCGCTCGACACCTACGTCCCCCGGCACCCGTTCGACACCGCGACGATCCTCTACACGAGCGGCACCACCGGCAAGCCCAAGGGTGCGGAGGGGTCGCACTTCTCGCTGCTCGAACAGGTCAACACGAACCTGATGACGACGTTCGACATGCACCGCGGGGACGTCCTGCTCGGCGCCCTGCCGCTGTTCCACACCTTCGGGCAGACCTGCACGATGAACACCGGCTTCCGGGTCGGCGCGACGATCGTCATGCTGCCGAAGTTCGACGGCGACACGGCGCTCGCCGCGATGGTCGAGCACGGGTGCGGCATCTTCATGGGCGTCCCGACGATGTACATGGCGCTGCTCGACGCGGCGACCCGCTCCGATGCCCGTCCGACCCTGCGGTACGCGATCTCCGGCGGCGCCTCGCTGCCCCTGGCGGTCCTCGAGCGGTTCCAGGACGTCTACGACGCGCCGATCCACGAGGGCTACGGCCTCACCGAGACCTCGCCGGTCGCGACCTTCAACCACGTCGGACGGCCACCGCGCCCCGGCACGATCGGCACCCCGGTGTGGGGCGTCGACGTCGAGATCGCCGACCCGGAGCAGCACGACGCGATCGTCATGCTGCCCCACGGCGAGATCGGCGAGCTCGTGATCCGCGGGCACAACCTCATGAACGGGTACCTCGACCGTCCCGAGGACACCGCGGCCGCGATCGTCGACGGGTGGTTCCGGACGGGCGACCTCGGGACGAAGGACGACGACGGCTACCTGACGATCGTCGACCGGACGAAGGACATGATCATCCGCAACGGCTACAACGTGTACCCGCGGCAGGTGGAGGAGGTCCTCGCGACCCACCCCGACGTCACGATGGCCGCGGTGTTCGGCGTGCCGCACGAGCTGCACGGGCAGGAGATCGAGGCGGCCGTGGTGCTCCGCGCCGAGGCGACGGCGACGCCGCAGGAGCTGATCGACTTCGTCGCCGCCGAGATCGCTGCCTACAAGTACCCCCGGGCGGTGCACGTCCTCGACGCGCTGCCCCTCGGCCCGAGCGGCAAGGTGCTCAAGCGCGAGCTCGTCGACCGGTTCGGCGCGGAGGTCCCGGCGGCCGGGTGACGTGGACGTGGACGTGGACACCGTCGTGCGGTCACCATCGCCGGCCGACCTCGCTCGGGGCCTGGCGGCGCTGCGGTCGTGGCAGCGCGACGACGCACTCGTGCAGCTCCACCCCGGCGACCTCGGGTGGGCGTGGCGCCAGGGGGCGGACGCGGTCGCGCGTGCGGTGCGCATCTGGGAGGTCGACGGGCAGATCGTCGCCTTCGGCTTCCTCGACGGACCGACCACGCTCCGCATGACCGTGGCCCCCGAGCGCTGGACGGACCCGGACCTCGCGCGCGCCCTGGCGGCCGACGCCTCCGACCCCGGCACCGGCGTGCTCCCGAGCGGCCCCGCGTCGATCGAGGTACCGGACGGCACCGCCCTGCGCGGAGCGCTGCACGCTGCGGGATGGGGCGCCGGCGAGTCCTGGACGCCGCTGTCCCTCGACCTGGCCGCGCCGATCGGAGTACACGGGTCGTCGCTGCACGTCGAGATCGTGCACGGCGCGGACACGTCCGACTTCACGGCGGTCCACCGCTCGGCCTGGGACAACGGGTCGTTCACCGACGAGCGCTGGAGGGCGATGTCCGCCGGTGCACCGTTCGCGGAGGCTCGCTGTCTGCTCGGCAGGGACGACGCCGGAGAACCGGTCGCCGGGATCACGGTCTGGTCGGCCGGTCGCGGCCGTCCCGGACTCATCGAGCCGCTCGGCGTCCACGCCGCCCACCGCGGTGCGGGGCACGGGACCGCGATCTGCGTCGCCGGTGCGGCACTGCTCCGCGAGACGGGAGCGTCGACCGCGTGGGTCTGCACCCCGAGCGACCTCGACAGCGCCGTCGCGACCTACCGGGCGGCGGGTTTCACGAGGCTCCCGGAACGGCTCGACTGCGTCCGGCAGGCCTGAGGCGAGTGACTCGGCGGGTGCCGGACGTACGCTGGCACCTGTGACCCGGCCACGCCGACCCTCGACCGCACGGTTGCTGTTCGCGTCGTCGCACCCGGGGCCCACCGTCACCGTGACCGTGCTCGCGACGGTGATCGCCGTGGCGGTCGGGCACACGTGGTGGACGGTCGTCCTCGTCGCCCTGACCGTCGTCGCTGGGCAGCTCTCGATCGGGCTCGCGAACGACTGGATCGACGCCGATCGCGACCGGGCGGTCGGCAGGTCGGACAAGCCCGTGGCACAGGGGGCGATCGCCGTCGGCACGGTCCGTCGCGCGGCCTTCGGTACCGCCCTGGCGTCCGTCGTCCTGTCGGTGTTGCTCGGGCCGGTCGCCGCCGTCGCGCACCTCGTGCTCATGGCCGCGGGGTGGGCGTACGACGCAGGGCTCAAGCGCACGGTCTGGTCCGTCGTGCCGTTCGTGGTCGCGTTCGGGCTGCTCCCGGTCGTGGCGGTCTCGGCCGGGCCGGACGGCGACTGGCCGGCGTGGTGGGCGATCGCGACGGGGGCGGTGTTCGGCGTCGCGATCCACTGCACGAACGTGTTGCCGGACCTGGTCGACGACGCGGCCACCGGGGTCCGGGGGTTCCCGCACCGGCTCGGGCTCCGGGGCGCGGGCGTCACGGCGTTCGGGTCGCTCGTCGTGGCGGCGCTGCTCGTGCTCGGTGGTCAGGTGCTCGGGGACGATCCGGTCCGGGGCGTGGGGGTGGTGCTCGCGGTGCTCGGGACCGTCGTGGTCGTCGCGCTCGCCGGGGTCGGGGTGCGGCTCGTGCTGGCCGGGCGGGCATCGCGGGTGCTGTTCCGGCTCGTCATCGCGTCGTCGCTCGTGCTCGTCGTCGAGCTCGGCCTCGCCGGCGCCCGCCTGGTCGCCTGACCGGCGCCCCCGCGACCCGTCACGCCCACCGCATCGCGTACACACCGGCCAGCGCATCCGCGGTCGGGAGGGACAGGACCGTCCGGAGCAGCGCCTCCCGTCCGGCCGCCCCCACCCTGCCGAGCGGACGGCCGAACGGACGCCCGAGCGCCATGTTCACCTCCGCCTGCCGCGCCGCCCGCCGCGCGACCGCCTGCCGCCGCCGCGCGTACTCCGGCCACGGGCCGGCGCTGCCCGAGGCGACCGCCTCCGCGAGGAGCGGCGCGAGTTCGGCCGCGTCGAGCCACCCGAGGTTCATGCCCTGCCCGCCGATCGGGCTGATCTCGTGCGCCGCGTCCCCGGCGAGGACGACACGGCCGACGCCGACCCGCTCGGCCTCCCGGCGTCGGACACCGAACCCGCTGCGCATGCTGCAGGACGTCGGGTCCGGCCGGACACCGGTGCGTGCCGCCACGATCGCCGCGAGGTCCGCCGCGCTCGGCGACGGATCGTCCGAGGACGCCAGGAGCACGACGCACCGACGACGGTCGCCGGGCAGCGGGAAGGACTCGACCACGCCGGCCGGCCCGACGTCGACGAGCGCGTCCGTCCGGGCAGCGGGGTCCTCGACGTCGGCGAAGTCCCCCATCGCGTAGCGGTCCGGGTAGTCGCGACCGGTGGTGGCGATGCCGAGCAGGTCCCGCACGGTGCTCCGCGAGCCGTCCGCCCCGATGACGAACCGGGCCCGCACGGCCACCGCGCCGTCGGGGCCGGTCCCGACCGCGTCGACGTGGTCCGGGTGCCGCTCGAGCGCCGAGAGCACCGTGCCGGTCCGGAGCGCGTCCGGCGCTGCCGCCGCGAGACGCTCCCGCAGCAGGGCCTCGGTCCGGTGCTGGTCGAGCGTCGCGACGTACGGGTGCGTGGCCGACGCGTGGTCGAACGTCAGGGCGCCGAGCTCCCGGCCACGGCTGCGCGCGACCCCGCGGCGGACCCGGACGGCCTCCGCGAGGACCGGCCCGTCCAGCCCGATCGCTGCGAACGCGTCGAGGGACGGCGGGTGGATCCCGATCGCGCGGGACCCGGTCGGCGCACCCTCGCGCCGTTCCCACACCACGACCTCGAGCCCGCGGGCCGCGAGGAGCGCCGCGGCGAAGAGGCCGACGGGCCCACCGCCGACGACGAGGACGTCGACGCGCTCCGTGGTCACGGCCCGAGCCTACGGACGGTCGGCGCAGCGCCCACCCAGCCGATCGGCACCCGGGGTCATCCGCTCGACCGAAGCGCTCCACCGGGGCCGTCCGCGATGCTGGGGTGGTGCCCTTCACCGTCAGCCACGCGGTCGTCGCCCTGGCCGCCCGCCGCACCCCGCTGCCCGTCGCGGCGGTCGCCGTCGGAGCCATGGCGCCGGACGCCGTCCTGTTCGCGCCGTTCCTGCCGCCCTACGTCGTGGCGCACTCGTGGGTGGGCGTCGTGACGATCGACCTGGTGGTCGCGCTGGTCGTCCTCGTGGCCTGGTGGTACCTGGTGCGGCCCGCGTGGGCGGAGGCCGTGCCGGGCGTCCGCGAGCGGCTGCCGGCGAGCTGGTCGTCCCCTCCGCGTGCCGGGGACCGGCCGGTCCGCCGGGCGGTCGCGGTCGTCGTCGCCTGTCTCGTCGGGAGCGTGACGCACGTCGTGTGGGACGCGTTCTCGCATGAGGCCGGGTGGGCGGTGCAGGCGATCCCGTTCCTCCGCGAGGGTCCGGCGGCCTATCCGGTCTGGGCCGGCGTGCAGGACGGTTCGAGCGTGCTCGGACTGCTCGGGCTCGTCGTCGCGGCTGTGGTGTGGTGGCGACGGAGCACACCGCGTCGGATGCCGCCGCCCGCTCGGTGGGAGGCCGCGGTCGTGGTGGCCTCGGGCGCGATCGTCGTCCTCGCCGTGCTCGGGATCGCCGGTCGGGTGCTCCTCGGCGGCGGTGGCGTCGCCGGGATCGTCACCGAGCTCGCCTTCCGGTTGCCGGTGGTCGTCGCGCTGGTGCTCGTGGTCGGCGCCGTCGGACTGCTGGTCGGACGCCGCCGTCCCCGTCGCAGCCGCTGACGCGGACCCCGGAGGCGCGGTGCAGCCGCCGTCGGTCGTCTCGCGTCCGGCAGACCGTGGGTCGGGAGGCGCGGTGCACGCACCGTCGGTCGTCTCGCGTCCGGCAGACCGTGGGTCGGGAGGCGCGGTGCGGGGCCGACCCGCGCCTCCCGTCCGTCAGGCGGTCGCGTCCGCCGTCTCGCGCGCGGACCGATCCGCGGCGACCAGTCGCCGGGCCTCACGGAACCGCTTCCGCAGCCGCTCGACCGGCACCTCGACCGCGTAGGCCGCCCCGACCGCGACCAGCAGCGCCGCCCCCACGAGCCACACCGTGCCCCACGCCCCGATCGCGAACGTGCCGAGCAGCGCGATGACCACGGGGTGCCAGAGGTACGCCGAGTACGACACGCGACGACCGAACCACGACACGGGCGTCCACGCGAGCGCGGCCGACAGCGGCGACCGCACCGACACCAGCCCACCGATGAGCAGCGCCGAGATCAGCCCGGTCACCGGGAGCACGACGCCGAACGACCAGGCGTGCTGCGTCCAGTCGTCGTCGATCCAGAACTGCACCGCGGCGAGCAGCCCGATGCCGAGCCAGGTGCCGACGTGTCCGGCGATCCCGGAGGCCCACGTGCGGAAGCGCTCGTCGTCGAGGAGCAGTGCGAGCAGGCACCCGGTCGCCAGCGGCACGACGCCGAGCACGGGGGAGAAGTACACGTCCGGGGTCGCGCCGCTGTTCGGCGTCCGGTAGCTCAGCCACGACGCCGCTGCGGCACCGACGATCACGACGCCGAGCCCGGTCATCAGCCAGCGCCGACGCGACCGCAGTGCGAACAGGAGCACGAGGACGGGCGGCCAGACGAGGTAGAACTGCTCCTCCATCGACAGGCTCCACGTGTGCGCGAAGACGCCCTGCGTGGTGTCCCAGTACGAGCGGAAAAGGTTGCCGGTGTAGCTCAGCGCGATGAACGCCGCCTCGCCGGGGGAGAACGAGGCGCCCTTGTAGTCGCCGACCCAGTTCCACAGCGCGAGGCCGACGATGACGAGCGCGAGCAGTGCCGGGTAGAGGCGGAGGAGCCGCTTCGTCCAGAACGAGCCGAGCCGGATGCGCCCGGTGCGGCGGTGCTCGCCGAGGAGCAGCGTCGAGATGAGGAACCCGGAGAGCACGAAGAACACCGTCACGCCGATGAACCCGCCCTCGAACTGCGGCACGTGCAGGTGGTAGAGGATCACGATGAGGATCGCGACCGTCCGGAGCCCGTCGAGCGCCGGAGCACGGTTCGTGAGCGGCGGCGGGGGCGTCGGTCGTGCGTGCCTGCCGTCGGTGTCGGCCGGTGCGGATGTCGTGCGGGTCCGCTCCGGCGAGGTCGTGGTGATGGCCACGGACGCCTCCTGCGCGATGCTGTCGATGGGGTCACGGGCCGTCGGGCCGTGACCGGATCGTTACATGATGCTCGCGGAAGGTAAGAGCCGTCTCAACGACCGGGGTGCACCAGGGTCGTCAGGGCGTCGAGTCGTTCGTGGGCGATCGTGGCGAACGGGCGGTCCTCGTCGTCGGCGATCCACTGTGCGAACGACAGGTGGAACACGGTGACGGCGGTCTCGGCGGCGATGGTCGCGGCGGGCTCCGGGACGCCGCGGTCGCGCAGGACCTCACCCAGTCGGACCTTCAGGGTCGCGAGCTTGCCGAGCTCCCGTTCGCCGAGTGCGGGGTTGCCGTCGATGATGCCCTGGCGTGCGCGCGACCACGGGCGGCGCTCGTCGGGGAAGAACGCGCCGCTGGCGTCGAGCGCGAGCCGGACGAGGTCGAAGGGCGGAGTGCCGGCCGGTGCCGCCTCGATCGGGGTGGTGAACATGCCGAGGAAGTCGTCCTGCCCGGCGAACAGCACTTCGCGCTTGTCGGCGAAGTGTCGGAAGAATGTGCGCTCGGTGACCTCGGCCGCGGCGGCGATCTCGGCGACCGTCGTCTCGTCGTACCCCTGCTCCGCGAAGAGCTGCAGGGCCGTGGCCTGCAGTCGCTCACGGGTCCCGGGTTGCCATCTCGCCATGTCCGCAGTCTACTGATGACAGCGACTGACATCGAGTGCTACGGTGATGTCAGTTCATGACATCACCGCCGTGGACACCTGCGAAGGGAAAGCACATGCACGTGTTCGTCACCGGGGCCTCCGGATGGATCGGCTCCCACACCGTCGACGAGCTCCTCGCCGCCGGACACACCGTCACCGGCCTCGCCCGCTCCGACTCGTCGGCCGCCGCGCTCGAGGCGAAGGGCGTCGCCGTCGTCCGCGGTGACCTCGACGACCTCGACGCCATCCGCCGCGGGGCCGCCGCGTCCGAGGGGGTCCTGCACCTCGCGAACAAGCACGACTGGGCGAACCCGGCCGCCACGAACGCTAGCGAACGCGCCGCGGTCGAGACCATCGGCGAGGCGCTCGTCGGCACCGACCGGCCGTTCGTCGTCGCCTCGGGCGTCGCCGGACTCGCACAGGGCCGCCCCTCGACCGAGGCGGACCCCAACCCGTTCGTCGGCCCGGACAGCATGCGCGGCGGCAGCGAGAACCGCGGGTTCGACTTCGTCGACCAGGGCGTGCGCACCATCGCGGCCCGCTTCAGCCCGACCACGCACGGCACCGGCGACCACGGGTTCATCGCCGCGATCGTCGCCGCCGCACAGCGCACCGGCGTCTCCGGCTACATCGGCGAGGGCACGAACAGCTGGGCCGCCGTGCACGTCACCGATGCCGCTCGGCTCGTCCGGCTCGGCCTCGAGCACGCACCCGCGGGCACGAGGCTGCACGCCGTCGCCGAGACCGCGATCCCGACCCGGGCCATCGCCGAGGCCATCGGCGACGCCCTCGGGCTGCCCGTGACCTCGGTCGACCCGGCCGACGCGGTGTCGCACTTCGGGTTCATCGGGCAGTTCTTCGGCATGGAGATGTCGGCGACGTCCGAGGCCACGCGCGAGCTCCTCGGCTGGGAGCCCACCGGGCCGGGGCTGCTCGAGGACATCGCCGCCGGCGCCTACTCCGACGTGCGGGTGGCGTAGCGCGACCCACCGTCGGCCTGGAGGCGCGTGGCGGCCTCGCCCCGCGCCTCCAGGCCGTCGCCGGTCCGGACCACCGCCGCCGGTCCGGACCACCGCGCACTTGGTGAGCAGAAATGGTCGGGTCCCGTCTCCGGACCCGACCATTTCTGCTCACCAAGTGGGCGCGCGGCGCGCGCGGGGCGCGCCCGCGGGGCGCGGCGCCCGCGCGCGCCTACTCCGCCTTCTGCATCTGCCAGGGCTCGGGCTCGCGGTCGCCGTTCGGCCGCACGGGCCGGACGTCGCCGACGATCGGGATCGCCCGCTTCCGCATGAACCAGAGGTACCGCACGAAGAAGTGCGACAGCGTCGACAGCCGGTTGCCGTTGCCGAGCAGCGACGCGATGTGCACGGCCACCCATGCCGCCCAGGCCACGGGCCCGACCATCGTGATGCCGCCACGGAGCTGGGCCACCGCGGCGTTCGTGCCGATCGTCGCCATCGTGCCCTTGTCGAAGTACTTGAAGTGCTCGGTCGGCTTGCCCGCCATGAGCCGCACGATCTGCCGCGCCGAGTGCCGTCCGCCCTGCAGCGCCGGCTGGGCGAGCTGCGCGAGGGCGTCGTCCTGCGCGGCGATGTCACCGGCGGAGAAGATCCGCTCGACGCCCTTCACGCTGAGGTCGTCGTTCACCTGGATGCGTCCGCCGTGGGTCTGCGGCATGCCCCAGCCCGAGACCTCCTTGTGCGCGGCCACACCGGTCGCCCAGATGACCTGCGACGCCGGGATGAACTCGCCCTCGGCCGTCATCACGCCGTCGGGCTTGACCTCGGAGACGCCGGTGTTGAGGCGCAGGACCACGCCGCGCTTGCGGAGGACCTTGGCCGCGTACCGACGCAGCCGCGGGGCGAACGGCTTGAGGAGCTCGCCGCTGCGGTGCACGAGGGTGATCGAGATGTTGCCCCGCTCGATCTCCGGGTACGCGCCGACGAGGGCCTGGTCGCGGAGCTCGGCGAGCGCACCGGCCATCTCCACGCCGGTCGCGCCACCGCCCACGATGACGATCTTGATCTCGTCGGGGCCCTGGTTGGCGGCGGCTTCCTCGAGGCGGGTGAACAGCTCGTCGCGGATGCGGAGCGCCTGCGAGCGGGAGTACATCGAGTACGCGTACTCGTACGCGCCGGGCGTGCCGAAGTAGCTCGTGTTCACGCCGTTCGCGAGGATCAGCCAGTCGTAGTGCAGGTGCTCGCCGTCGGACATCTCGGCGACCCGCTCGACCGGGTCGATGCCGGTGAGCAGCCCGTGCCGGAACTCGGCGTTGCTCTGCTTCGCGCGGAGGCTCCGGAGGAAGTACGTCACGTCGCCGGCGTTCAGCCCACCGGTCGCCACCTGGTACATGAGCGGCTGGAACATGTTGTAGACGTGGCGGTCGACCAGGGTGACCCGCACCGGTGCGTCGGCGAGCTCGCGCATGGCCGCGACACCGGCGAATCCACCGCCGACGATGACGACGTGCGGGCGGGTGTCCTGGGGCATGCTGACTCCGGCTTCCTCGGATGGTGAGATGGTCACCACCGAGGGTACGCGCGGTTCGGACAGTCGTTCGACGGCCGGGAGGCGCTGCGCACCTCCGTCAGGCGTCGAGCCGCGCGTAGGTGCTCACGACGTTGCCCTTGCTCGTCACGGTGCTGTCGACCAGGCGCAGGCGCGTGGGCGGGTCGGTCGGCTCGAAGAGCCTGCGGCCCGAGCCGGCGATCGCCGGGTGCACCATGAGCTGCAGTTCGTCGAGGACCCCCGCGAACAGCAGGCTGCGGACGAGCGTGACACTGCCGCACACCGCGATGTCGGCGCCGTCCCGCTGTTGCAGCCCGCGGACGAAGTCGGGGACGTCGCCCGTGATCCGGGTGCTGTTCTCCCACGCCAGGTCGTCGCCGAGCGTGGTGGACGCCACGTGCTTCTCGATCGGGTTGATCCACTGGCCGAAGGGGTCGTCGGGGTGGGCGGGCCACCACTCGGACCACTCCAGGTAGCTGTTCCTGCCGAGGAGGACGGTGTCGGTGCGGGCCATGAACGCGCCCATGCCCGCACCGAGCTCGTCGTCGAAGGAGTCGTACTGGAAGGTGTACGGGTCCTGCACGACGCCGTCGACCGACGTGAAGAGTCCAGCGGTGACCTTGCGCATGGTCGGAGCGTAGCCCTCAGCTGTTCGCGGAGGAACCGCTCGTGTCCGATCCGGTGCCGGAGCCGGTGCCGGTCCCACCCTGCGTGCCGTTGCCCGGGAACTGGCCGGTGCCGCCGCCGGGGAACTGGTTCGTGCCGCCGTTCGTGCCCGGCACCTGCGTCGTGGACTGGCTCGTGCCGCCGCCGATCGCGTGTCCGATGGCGAAGCCGATGCCGCCGCCGACCAGCAGCGCCGCGAGGCCGACCCCGACGGCCAGCACCTGCCAGAACCACGGCGGTCGCGGGCCGCGCCCGCGCCCGCGCCGGGGCGTCGCCGCGGATCCGTACCAGGGCGTCGCGCCGTTCGGGGCGCCCGGGTTCCACGAGCCCGCGGACGGTGCCGGTGTCGCGTACGGGTGCTCGGGCGCCGGCGCCGGGGCGTCGAGCGTCGCGGTCGAGGTGGGCGTCGGTGCGGCGCCCCAGCCGGCCGGGCTGGCGGGGTACGGCGTGGTGGGCTGGTGGGCTGCGGGGTCCACGTCGTCGCGGGACTCGGGGTTCACGGGGGTGCGCTCGGTCATGAGGACGAGTACAGACCGGTCGCCTATGCGTGGGCGATGACGACGCTGGTGCGTCACTGTGCACAGCGCCGTCCGCGTAGCCTCGCATCGTGCGCGCGAGAGTCGAGACCGTCCGGATCGACGGACTCCCCGTGCGCCTGCACACGCTCGCGCCGGCCGGCAGGGTGCACGACGCCCTCGCCCCGACGGTCGTGCTCGTGCACGGCATCGGGATGTCGCACCGGTCGTTCGCGCGGTCGCAGCGGGCGCTCGCCGCGACGCACCGGACCGTGAGCGTCGACCTGCCGGGCTTCGGCGGGCTCCCGGCGGCCGGCCGGCGCCTCACCATGACGGAACTCGGGGACCTCGTCGTCCGCGCCGTGCGGTCCCGCGGGGCCGGGGACCTCGTGCTCGTCGGGCAGTCGATGGGGACGCAGGTCGTCGCCGAGGCGGCCCGTCGGCACCCGGACGCCGTCGCCTCGGTCGTGCTCGTCGGTCCGGTCATCGCCGCCGGTCGTCGCCGGCTGCTCACGCAGGCGCTCGACCTCGGGCGGGACGGCTTCGTCGAGGGCGCCCGGATGAACGCCGTCCTCGTGACCGACTACCTGCGGAGCGTGCGGCAGTACGTGCCCGAACTCCGACCGATGCTCCGCTACCGCCTCGAGGACACCGTCGGCGAGCTCGCGCAGCCGGTGCTGGTCGTCCGTGGCACCGAGGACCCGATCGCGCGCCACGACTGGTCCGCCCGGGTCGCCGCCACCGCCCCGCGCGGCGCGTTCGTCGAGCTGCCGGGGCCGCACCACGTGCAGGAGCGCCAGCCGGTGGCGTTCGCGCGGCTCGTGGGGGAGTTCCGCCGCGTGCAGACCCTGGAGGGGCTGCGGTGACCGACGCGACCACGTCGGGGACGGACGGGGCGCGCACGGACCGCACCGCGCCTCCCGTCCGCGCCTCCCTGCTCCGCCGCACCCGGTGGGCCGTCCTCGACTGGTGGTACGCGATCCGCTGGCAGGTGCGGAGCCTCGGGCCGACGACCGCCGACGACTACCGCAGCGGCGACGGCCAGCCCGTCGTCGTCGTGCCCGGCGTCTACGAGACCTGGCACTTCATGCGTCCGCTCATGGACGCCCTGCACGACCGGGGACACCCCGTGCACGTGCTGCCGGTGCTGCGGCACAACCTGCGTCCGGTGCCGGAGTCCGCGGCGGAGGTGCTGGCGTACCTCGACGAGCACGACCTCCGCGACGTCCTGCTCGTCGCGCACAGCAAGGGCGGGCTGATCGGGAAGTACGCGATGACGCGCCTCGACGACCACGGGCGGATCGACCGCATGGTGGCGGTGTCGACGCCGTTCGCGGGCTCCGGGTACGCGCGGCTCGCACCCGTCCGGCACCTGCGGGCGTTCCGGTCGAGCGACCCGGTGCTCGCCGGCCTCGCACGGGAGCTCGACGCGAACGCCCGGATCACCAGCGTGTACGGCGTCTTCGACACGCTCATCCCCGAGGGCAGTGCGCTCGCCGGGGCGACGAACGTGCGGGTCCCGGTCGGCGGGCACTTCCGCATCCTCGGCGACCCGCGGACGCGTGCGGCAGTGCTTGCGGCGGCGGATCCGGACCACCAGGCCCCGGCCGAGCCCCGGCCGAGCTCCGGCCCGACCCCGGCCGAGCCCCTGCCTGGCCCGACCCCGGCCTGAGCCCTAGGCGCCCGGCAGGAACAGGCAGAACGGGTGCCCGTCGGGGTCGAGCAGCACGCGGACGTCGTCCTGCGGCTGGAACGCCGCCTGACGAGCGCCGAGCCCCTCCGCCCTGGTCACCGCCGCCGGCAGGTCCTCCACCTGGAAGTCGAGGTGCAGCTGCATGCCGGGGGCGTCCTCCGTGCCGGGCCACGTGGGCGCCACGTAGGCCGGTTCGTACTGCACGGAGAGGCCCGGTCCGTCCTCGGGGCGGATGCGGGCCCAGGTCGGGTCGTCCTCGTGGACGGTCCAGCCGGTCAGCGCGCCGTAGAACCGGGCGAGCGCGAGGGGGTCCGGCGACTGCAGCACGGTGGCGGCGAGCGTCGGCATCGACGGGTCAGCAGCGGTCATGCGGCGGAGCGTACGCCGGACCCGCCCGCCCCGGTCAGCGCGTGGCCACGCTCGCGCGCTCGACGATCCGGTGCGGCACCACGACGGTCTCGGGCGGAGCCTCGCGGTCCTCGATCCGCCGGGTGAGCAGGTCGAGCGCGGCCGTCGCGAACGCCCGTCGGTCGAACGACACCGTGCTCAGCGCGGGGATCGCGTACGCGGCCCCGTCGACGTCGTCGAACCCGATCACGCTCACCTGCTCGGGGACCCGCACACCACGTGCAGCGAGGACGTGCAGCACCCCGAACGCGATCGAGTCGGTGAACGCGAACACCGCGTCGGGCAGCGGGTGCTCGTCGAGCCACGCCGCGAACGCCGACGCCGCCGCGCTGGTCGACCACGCCGGCAGCGGGACCCGCAGCTCCGGGTCCGCACCGATGCCCGCCTTCGCGAGACCCGCGAGGTACCCACGCTCCCGCAACTCGCTCGTCGCGGTGGCCTCGACGTCCCGGGCGGCACCGACGATCGCGATCCGACGGTGGCCCCGGCCGACGAGGTACGACGTCACCTGCTCGGCCGCGGCACGGCTGTCGACGTGCACCTGGTCGACGTGCTCGGGCTCCACCTCGCCGATGACGACGGTCGGGGGCAGCCCCTCGGTCGAGGCCAGCACGCTCGCGCTGAGCGACACCGGGTTGAGGATCAGCCCGTCGACGAGGTGCGCCCGGGCACGCGAGACGAGGTCCCGCTCGCGGGCGGGGTCGTTCGCGGTCTGGTCGAGCTGCACGGTCCAACCGCGCTCCCGCGACAGTTCGACGAACCACTGCGCGAGTTCGGCCGAGTAGGCGCTGGCCATCTCGGGGAGCGTCAGGGCGATCGCACCCGAGCGTCCGTTGCGCAGACCCCGGGCGGACAGGTTCGGCACGTAGTCGAGCTCGGCGAGTGCCTGCTCGACCCGTGCGCGGGTCTCCGGGCGCACCACGACACCGCCGTTGATGACGTTGGAGACGGTCTTCGGCGACACCCCGGCGAGGGCAGCCACGTCCCGCACGGTCGCGCGCATCGCCACGAGCGTAGCGCGGCTGCGGCTCAGGGACGCACGTACCGGTGCACGTACGTGGTGTAGCCGACGGGGACGGTCGCGCTCCCGGCGGTCTCCGGATCGTCGTCGAGCACGCGCCGCACCCGGTCGAGGAGGGCGGTGCGCTCGTCCGGCGGCAGCACGATGACGTAGCTGCGCGAGGCGACCATGTCGAGGAACGCCGACCGGTCCTGCTCGTGCACCCACGGGAACCGCTCGTGCTCGACGGCGCCGTCGTCGAACGGCGCTCCGACGACCGGCGCGCTCTGGACGCTCGCCCGCGACTCGGGCTGGGACAGGATCGCGCTGATCCGGGCGGACCAGGGCCGGGTCTCGTCGCGGACGTTCCACACCAGACCGAGCACGCCGCCGGGGCGGAGGACCCGGGCCACCTCCTGCGACCCCCGCACCGGGTCGACCCAGTGCCACGCCTGCGCGAAGGTCACGGCGTCGGCGCTCCCGTCGGCGAGGGGGATCGACTCGCCGGTCCCCGCGAGCGCCCGCACGTCGGGCAGCACCGCGGTGAGCCGTTCGCGCATCGCCGGGTCCGGTTCGACGGCGACGACCTCGGCGGCGCGTCCGACGAGGCTCCGCGTGAACTTGCCGGTCCCCGCGCCGACGTCGGCGACGAGTCGGGCGTCCGCCGGCAGGAGCCAGTCGACCGCCGCCTCGGGGTACCCCGGCCGTCCGCGCTCGTACGCATCGGCAGCGGCTCCGAACGAGTTGGCGTACTCCTCGAGGGTCATGCGTCCAGCATGCCCCGCCCGGCCGGGTGGCGGACCGGAGACGCGGGCCGAGCCGGTCGCGCGCCTCCCGGCCGGCCGTGTGACGGACTGGAGGCGCGGGTCGGGGCCGCCACGCGCCTCCCGTCCGCAGTGGGGTCGCCGGGCGACGCGTCGCTCACGCCGTCGGGACGGGCACCGTCCTGCCGGTCCGCACCGACTCCTGCGCCGCGAGGACGATCGACAGCGTCCGCAACCCGACCTGCACGTCGGGCTGGGGCTGCGCGCCGTCCCGCACCGCGTCGAGGAACGTCCGCAGCATCGGCACGTCGTGGTCCGCCCCGTACCGCAGTTCGATCGGCCGGCCGCCGACCGCGTCGAGCCCCCTGGCCGCCGCGCCGAAGAAGTCGACCGACACCGTGCCGCCCGTCCCCGCGACGTCGAGCGTCAGGCCGCCCCACGCGGGCGCCGTGTCCGGGCGGCTCCACGAGCAGTCGACCGCGACGACCATCCCGGTGTCGTAGCTCACCGTCACGAGCCCGGCCGTCTCGGCCCGTGCGCGCTCGGCGTGCAGCACGCGGTTCGCGACGGCGGTGACGGACACCGGTCGCGCGCCGGTCAGCCCGTCGACGAGGTCGGCGACGTGCACGACGTGGTCGACGATCGCGCCGCCGCCGCTCAGCCCCGGGTCGGTGAACCAGTCGCGCGTGAGCGGCAGCATGCCGTTGTTCGCGCCGCGGACCGAGAACACCGTGCCGAGTGCACCCGAGGCGTGCGTGGCACGCAACCGGTCGAACGCCGACGCGAACCGCACCGGGTAGGCCATCATCAGCGTGACCCCGGCGCGCTGCACGGCGTCGCGGATCGCGAGGCCGTCCTCCCACGAGGTGGCGAGCGGCTTCTCGCAGAGCACGTGTGCGCCGGCGGCGGCTGCCCGTTCGACGAACTCGCGGTGCCGCGCGTTCTCGCTGGTGACCACGACGGCGTCCGGTCCCCAGGCGAGGAGGTCGTCGACCGTGTCGGCGTGGCCGACGCCGAGCGCTCCGGTGAGGTCGGCGCCCCGGAGTTCGCCGAGGGTCGTGCCGGTCGAGACGCCGCCGGGGTCCGTCCCGCGCACCTCGACGTCGGGCATCGCGGCGAGCGCCGAGAGGTACCCGATCGCGTGCGTGTGGGCGAAGGACAGGACGCCGACGCGGAGGGTCACAGCGTCACCTCCACGGGTTGTCCGGACTCGATGGACGCCAGGGCGGCGTTGGCGAGGCGCACCGCGACGGCACCGTCCGCCGCACTGACGCGGGGGAGCGGCCCGCCGTCGAACGCGGCGACGAAGTCTGCGAGCTCGAGGGCGTACGGGTCCTCGGCGGGGTCGACGGACGGCAGGAACCCGTCGACAGCGGTCGGGGTCGCGAGGTCGGCGCGGGTGTCCTCCTCGGCGAGGGACGAGTGCGACAGGCTGCCGAGCGTCCCGGTCACCGAGTACTCCGTGCTGAAGGCCAGGTGCGGTGGTCCCCAGAGTCCGGCGACGTGGCTGATCGCGCCGGACGCGTGCGTGAGGAGGACGTGCGCGGCCTCGACCGGGTGCTCGTCGTCGCCCGTGCGGACGGTGACGGCGGACACCCGGGTGACCGGACCGGCGACCCAGCGGGCGATGTCGAGGTCGTGGATCATCTGGTCCATCACGATGCCGCCGGACTGTGCCCGGTCGCCGAACCACGCGACACGGGTCGGGAACGCCCCGGAGCGGGAGAAGCGCAGGACGGCGAGGTCGCCCAGGAGGCCCGTGGTGACGGCCTCGTGCAGCCGCCGGTACGCGGGGAACCAGCGGACGACGTGCGCCGGGTAGAGCTGCAGGCCCGCGTCCGCCGCCCGGGCGACGAGGTCGTCGGCGTCGGCGTCGGTGCGGGCGAGGGGCTTCTCGGAGACGACGTGCCTGCCCGCCGCGAGTGCCGCGCGGACGACGGTGGCGTGGGCCGGTGTCGGGACGACCACGTCGACGACGTCGACCGCGGCGAGCAGCTCGTCGAGCGAGTCGGCGACGGTGATCGTGCTGCCGACCCGTGCGGCCTCGTCCGCGAAGGCGGCGGCGAGCGCGGGCGCACCGTCCTCCGAGTGCACGACGAGGTCGCCCAGGCGGAGGAGCCCGGGGACGTGCGCCACCGCGATGCCGCCGGCGCCCACGAGTCCGATCCGCCGGCGTGGTCGGGGTGCTGACTGCAGCGTCATGGAGCCAGCGTAGAGGTCCGCCGGACGCGGTGCGGCGATGAGACCCGGCTTCGTCCCGATGGACCGTTACAACGATGGAAACGTTTGGCAACGGGTTGCCGCACGGTTGCCGTCACCGCCAGGGTCGCTCCAGGAATCCAACGGAGGGGGCCACCGAGTGACGAAGCTCGACGACCGTGCGACGAACCGCACGAGGACCGCTGCACAGCGCGACCCGGGAGCGGCACCACCACCCGACCCCGGGCTCCGTCGGCGCAGCACGTGGCAGCGGATCCGCCGTGACCGCGTCCTCCTGCTCATGGGCCTGCCCGGCGTCGCGCTCCTGCTCGGGTTCCACTACCTGCCGCTGCTCGGGAACCTCATCGCGTTCCAGGAGTACCTGCCCTTCGTGCCGCTCGGCCGCAGCCCCTGGGTCGGCGTCGAGAACTTCTCCGTCATCTTCGACGGCGACCCCGAGTTCCTCCGCGCCCTCGGCAACACGCTGCTCATCACGCTCGTGCAGGTCGTGTTCGTGTTCCCGGCGCCGATCATCCTCGCGCTCATGCTCAACTCGCTGCTCTCCGAGCGGATCAAGCAGGTCGTGCAGTCGGTGCTGTACCTGCCGCACTTCCTGTCGTGGGTGATCGTGGTCGCGGTGTTCCAGCAGATCCTCGGCGGCTCCGGACTCGTGAACAACGCCATCCGCGCGGCCGGCGGTGACGCGATCGACTTCCTCGGCAACCCGAACGGGTTCATCGCCCTGCTGACCAGCCAGGTGATCTGGAAGGACACCGGGTGGGCGACGATCCTGTTCCTCGCGGTCCTCAGCCAGATCGACGCGAGCCTGTACGAGGCCGCGAAGATGGACGGCGCGAGTCGCTGGCGGCAGCTCTGGCACGTCACGCTGCCCGGCATGCGCGGCATCATCATCCTGCTGCTCATCCTCCGGCTCGGCGACTCCCTGACCGTCGGGTTCGAGCAGATCCTCCTGCAGCAGCAGGCCGTCGGCCGGGCCGCGAGCGAGGTCCTCGACACCTACGTCTACAACAACGGCGTGCTCGGCGGGCAGTGGGGCGTCGCCGCAGCGGTCGGGCTCGTGAAGGGCGTCGTCGGCGTCCTGCTCGTCCTCGGCGCCAACAAGCTCGCGCACGTCTTCGGCGAAGCGGGCGTCTACCAGAAGGAGGCGAAGTGACCGCCACGCACACCGTGACCGTCCCCCGGACGAAGAAGCGCCGCCGCGGTGGCCCGGACGCGCCCCCGCTGCCCGGACGGCTGCTCACCGGGTTCGTCCTGCTCGTGATCTGCCTCGTCGTCATCCTGCCGTTCGTCGGCATCGTGTCGACCAGCCTCGCGCCCGTCGCCCAGGTGAACGACGCCGGCGGGTTCGTGGTGTGGCCGCAGGGACTCGACCTCGGCGCGTACCAGAGCATCTTCGCCGGCGGCGTCGTCACCCGCGCGATGCTCGTCAGCATCGGGATCACCGTCGTCGGGACGCTCATCAGCCTGTTCGTCAGCGCGATGCTCGCCTACGCCCTGAGCCGTCCGGGGTCGTACGGCTCCGGGTTCGTCCTGAGCCTCGTGCTGGTCAGCCTGCTGTTCGCGCCCGGGCTCATCCCGAACTACCTCGTCGTCAAGGAGTTCGGGCTGCTCGACTCGTACTGGGCCCTGATCCTCCCGACGGCCCTCAGCGCGTTCAACGTCATCGTGATGCGGTCGTTCTTCATGGCGATCCCGAAGGAGCTCATCGAGTCCGCCCGCATCGACGGCGCCGGCGACTTCCAGGTCTTCTGGCGGATCGTGCTCCCGCTGTCCAAGGCCGTCCTCGCCGTGATCGGCCTGTTCTACGCGGTCGGCTACTGGAACGCCTTCTTCAACGCGCTGCTCTACATCAACGACACCGCGAAGTGGCCGCTCCAGCTCGTGCTGCGCACCTACGTCATCAACAACGCGCAGCTCGGCGGCGCCGACCTCGGCACGTCCTCCGACGCGCTGCCCCCGCAGGCCTCGATCCAGATGGCGATCCTCGTCGTCTCGATCGTGCCGATCCTGATCGTCTACCCGTTCCTGCAGCGGCACTTCGCCAAGGGTGTCCTGACCGGCGCGGTGAAGGGCTGACCATGACCACCTCCATCAGCCGCCGCGCGCTCGTCGCGGGCGGACTCGGGATCGCGGCCACGACCCTCCTGGCCAGCTGCTCGACCGTGACCCGGTCCACCGACGTCCGGGCCATCAACAAGGCCGTCCAGCTGCCGGACTACGTCCCGTGGACCGGCGGCCCCGAGCCCGTCCTGCCGAAGACGAGCCCGCTCATGCCGAGCGCCTTCCGGAAGATCCCGGCGACCCTCGTGCCGACCAGGGGCAAGCCCGGCGACGGTTCGACCGTGCACGGCAGCGTGCCCACCAACTCGCCCGTCCCGCCGTCGAAGGGGAGCAACCCGTACTGGCAGGGCCTCGACGAGCGGATGGGGATCGACCTCGACCTGACGATCACCCCGAACGCGGACTTCGGCAACAAGTTCGCCACCCAGGTCGCGGGCGACACCCTCGGCGACGTCTTCACGATCAACCAGGCGTTCTCGTACCTGCCGCAGTTCCTCGAGGCGAAGGCCGCCGACCTCAGCCCGTACCTCTCCGGCAGCGGCGTCCGCGACTACCCGTACCTGGCGAACCTGCCGACGGCGTCGTGGCGCGGGACGGTGTTCTCGGGCGGCATCTACGGCGTCCCCGTGCCCCGGGGGCCGCTGACCTCGCAGGCGCTGCACCGCCGCCAGGACCGCTTCGAGCGGCTCGGCGTCGACCCGTCGTTCTCGAGCGTCGACGAGTTCGTGCAGCTCTGCCGGCAGGTCTCCGACCCGCACGCGAACCGATGGGCCCTGGCCTCGGTGCCGACGAGCATCCTCGCGCCGATGCTCGGCCTGCCGAACCAGTGGCAGGAGCAGGGCGGGCGGCTCACCCACATGTACGAGCTCGAGGAGTACGTGGAGCTCCTCGACGTGTCGCGCCGGCTCATCGCCGAGGACCTCGTCCACCCCGACAGCGTCACGGCCTACAACGGCAAGGTCTGGTTCGTGCAGGGCTCCGCGCTGATGCTGTCCGACACGTACAGCGCGATCCCGGGACTCCTGCAGCAGGCCACGCCCGGCTCCGGGTTCGAGCTGACGATCGCCCCGTTCGTCGGACCGTCCGGAGAGGCCGCGAAGCCCTGGTTGGGTGACCCGAACAACACGATCACGTCCGTGGCCGCCGGCTCTGAGTCCCGGGTGCGGATGCTCCTCGACGTCTTGAACTGGTGCGCGTCGCCGTTCGGCACCGAGGCCTGGACCTACCGCAAGTTCGGCATCGAGGGGCGCGACTTCGAGTACCGCGACGGCGCCCCGGTCCTGACGAAGACCGGCAACAGCGAGACCGCGCTCGGCGAGTTCCCGCTGCAGTACTTCACCGAGTGCCCGCTGCCGCTCTACTACGCGGGCAACCCGACGATGACCGACACCGTGTACGAGTCGCTGGCGTCCTGGCTCGACCGCGGACTGCCGAACCCCGTCTACGGCCTGTACTCGCCGACGAACTCGACGAAGGGACCGGCGGTCGGCACGTTCGCGACGAACGCGATCAACGACGTGCTGCTCGGGCGGGCGACGGTCTCGTCGTGGCGGGCGACGGTGCGCGACTGGCGCCGACGGGGCGGCGACGCGATCCGCCGCGAGTACGAGCAGGCGCTGGAGGCGCGCGCCTCCTGACGCGGCTGCTGACGGACGGGAGGCGCGGGTCGGCCCCGCCCCGCCCCTCCCGTCCCGCAGCCCGGCGCGCCCACCCCCCACCGGACTCCGCTGGCTCGCGGACGTCCGCATCCGCCTCCGGTCGTGACCGTTCCGGTTCGCGGAACCCGGGGATCGCGAACCGGAACGGTCACAGGTCGCGCGGATTGCCCGAACCCGGCGCGCTCCGTGCCCTACGCTCGGGCTGTGGGGAAGCGCGGCATCTACGTCGAGACGGTCATCGACGTGGACGTCGACCGGGTGTGGGCGGCGACGCAGGACCCCGAGCAGCACGTCCGGTGGGACGTCCGCTTCTCCGAGATCGTCCCCGAGCCGGCGGACGCCGACGGTGCCGCCCGCTTCACGTACGTCCGGCGCTCCCCGGTGCACGACGTGCACGGCACCGGCGTGAGCATCGGCGAGCGACGTCGTGCGGACGGCACCCGCACGTCGGCACTGCGGTTCGCGACCGACGACCGGTTGTCGCCGATCCGGGCCGGCCGCGGCTACTGGCGGTACGTCCCGACCGACGACGGGCGCACCCGGTTCGTCACCGGCTACGACTACGACTCCGGCTGGGGCCCGCTCGACCTGGTGGTCCGGCCGCTCCTCGGCTGGGCGACCGCGTGGAGCTTCGACCGGCTCCGGATCTGGCTGGAACGCGGGGCCGAGCCGGAGGCCTGGCCGCTCACCTCGGTGCTGCAGCCGTGGCGGCGGGACCGGCCCCGCGCCTCCAGGACCCGCCGCGCGCCCGTCGGTGGCACCCGGCGAGGCGACCAGCTGCACGACGCGCCCGCCACCCTGGCAGCGCTGCCCGACCCGGGAGGCGACCGATGAGCTCGGTGTTCGAGGAGGCGCTCGGCGCCGACTTCCAGCGGCTGCACCCGCAGATGCGCCGCAGGTTCGGCGTCGGTCTCGACGCCGCCGAGGCGTGCACCGGCCGCGGCGTCATGACGTCGATCCGCCGGGGACCGTGGTGGACCGTGCCGTTCCTGCAGATCGGGCGACTGCGGAACATCCTCGTCCCGGACGTCGGGACGGACGTGCCGTTCACGATCGAGAACTACCCCTACCGCGACCGGTACGGCCGCGAGACGGTGACGTTCGTCCGGACCTACACGACCAAGCCCGGGCGGACCGCTCGGTTCGACGCCACGATGGTGCTCGTCGACGGCCGGGTGCTCGACTACCTCGGTTCCCACCAGCACCTCGCGGTGGACCTCGACCTGACCGTCGACGACCGCGGTGGCCTCGTCCTGACCTCGGAGGCGCAGCGGTTCTACGAGGGGCCGATCGCGTTCCGTTTCCCGATGCTGTTCAGCGGTCGCGCGACCCTCCACGAGTGGTGGTCGGACGACGACCAGGCGTTCCACGTCGACCTCGAGGTGCACAACCGCGTCTTCGGGTTCCTGTTCGGCTACCGCGGGACGTTCACCTGCGAGTGGACGCCGGCGACCGACGCCCCCGAGCGGTTGAAGCCGCGGCGGACCGAACTCCGGACCTGACCGCGGCGGCGGGCACCAGGGTGTTCAGCGGCGGAGCCACCCCGCCTCGGCGAGCACCGTCTGGAGCTCGTCGACGAACCGGGACCCGTGGAAGCCGTCCGTGACCGCGTGGTTCACCTGGAGCGCGAGCGGCATCAGCGTGCGCCCCTCGACGAACCGGTACCGGCCGATGGTGAAGATCGGCAGCAGGTGGTCCCAGCCGTCCCGCACGTGCAGGGCGAACCCGGTGAAGGACGCCCCGGGCAGGGTCGAGATGTCGAAGACGTTCCGCGGGCGGTCCTCCTGCGGGAACATCCGGTGGTCGTCCCGGTAGCGCTCCATCGTGGCGACCGCGGCCTCGTGGAAGCGCGCCGGATCGTCGTCGTACGGCACGGTCAGCACCGAGAACGTCTCGGTGTCGGGGTGGAACACGGTGAACATCGGGTGCACCACGTCCCAGACGGCAGGCGACCCGTCGTCGAGCAGCTGCATCCGGAACTCGGCGTGCCGGTTCACCACCGAGGCGATCGCCCAGATCTGCGACGCGTACGTGCGGCGGTCCGTGGCGCGCACGGTCTCGGCGAAGTCCGTGACGTCGAGCTCGACGGTCATCTCCCACGTGCAGGGCACCCGGTCGCGGTAGTGCTCGAAGTGTTCGCGTCGGGGCCAGCGGTCGAGGTCGACGGGGCGGAGCTCGGTCATGGGACCAGCTTCGTCGCGAGCGCCTGGTCGAGTGCCGAACGGTCCCCGTCGATCGTCACGGCGACCGTGTCGAGTGGACGCCTGCCCCAGAGGACGAGCAGCAGGTCCTCCGCCCGCCCCGTCACCCGGACCGCCGGCCCGGCACCCGCCGTCCCGACGAGCTCCGCCTCGCCGTCGGCGTCCGGGAACCGGAACACGACGGTCTGCGACAACGGGTCGACGCGGCCGAGGCGCACCTGGCGCGGGTACAGGTCGCCGACCGCCTCGCGCACGCCGTCGGCCGCCGTGTCGGCCTGGAGGCGCGGCTCGCCCCCGACCGCCTGCTGCGCGTCCCACAGGTGGATCGTCGTCTCGTGCAGCTGCCGTCGTGCCCACGTGCCGGCCGCGTCGGGTGGGTAGATCGCGCTGCACGCCGCGTCCGCGGGGCGCGCGCGGAGCGCGGCCACGAGGCGGTCCGCGCCGGCGCGGAACCGGTCGGCGAGGTCGGCGGGCTCCGGCGCTTCCGGGTCGTCCGGCTCGGTTCCGGTGAGCTGGCCGAGGGCCCAGCGGTGGACGTCCGTCAGGTGCCCGGCGAGGTCCGCCAGCGTCCACCCCGGGCAGGACGGCACCACGGCGCGGTGGTCGCCCGTCCGGAGCACCGCCTCGAAGCCGTCGACCGCCTCCGCGAGCAGGTCGATGCGGGCCCGGTAGGTGGATCCACCGGCGTCGGTGAGGTCGATGCCGCTCGAGCGCAGGGCAGCACGGAGTCCGTCGACCCCGGTGAAGTGGTGGACCCGCATGCCGAGCTCCTCCGCCCCGGCCAGCTTCCGCTCCGAGTCATCCGTGAAGAACACCTCGGGTCCGTCGAGGTCGAGCGCGTCGAGCACGTGCCGGAAGGCCCGGACGTCGGGCTTCGCGAACCCGATCTCGTGCGAGCTGAACACGGCGTCGACCCGGTCGTGCAGGCCGAACGAGGCCACCTCGGCCGGGATGCCGTCCGTGCCGTTCGTGAGCACCGCCGTCGTGTACCCGGCGGCGCGGAGCTCGTCCGCGAGGGCCAGTACCTCGGCGTCCGGGGTGAACGGCTGTCGGCCCCAGGCCTCGGCGGCGTGCTGGTCGCCGATGCGCTCGCCGACGGCCCGGACCCACTCGGCACGGGTGATCCGGCCGGTCGTGACCTCGTCGATCAGGGGTGCGGCGAACGCCACCGCCTCGATCGTTCCCGGTGGCAAACCGTGCGCGCGTTCGATGGCCGCGACGTGCTCCGGGTGGAAGTGCCGGATGACGCCGTCCAGGTCGAACAGGACCGCTCGGATGCCCGTCACGAGCCGTCAGTCGTTCGGACGGATGAGGCAGAACGGGTGCCCGGCCGGGTCGAGGTACACGCGGAACGTGTCCGTCCCCGAGCCCGTCGCCGTCGCCCCGATGGCCAGGACCGCGGTCTCGCCGGCGTCCAGGTCGTCGACCTTCACGTCGAGGTGGCTCTGCTGCGGGACGTCCTGGCCGGGCCACTCGGGGGCGCGGTACTCCGCCACCTGCTGGAAGGCGAGGATCGGCCGGTGGTCCGTGAAGGGGAGCGCGACCTCGGTCCAGTCCTCGTCGAAGCCGACGATCTCGCCGCCGAGCAGTTCGGCGTAGAAGCGGGCGAGGGCGCGAGGGTCTGCGCAGTCGAGGACGATGACGTCGAGTGTGCCGATCACAGGAGTGCTCCCGCCGTGACGATCGCGAAGGTGAAGAGGACCCAGTCGTTGATGATGTGCGCGCCGGTGCTGACGGCGATGTTCTTCGTGCGGATGTACGCCAGCGTCAGGACGAGCCGTGCGACACCGATGACGAGGAACGCCTGGACGGGGTTCCAGCCGTACGTGGGCAGGTGCGCGGCGCCGAACCAGACCGCCGTCACGAGCCACGCCACGAGGATCGCGCCCTTCCGCGACATCCCGCCGCGCGCGCAGAACGACAGCACGGCGAGGAACGGCAGGATCGAGAAGAGCTCCTCGCCGAACAGCTGGATCGCCGTGCCGACGTAGAAGCTCGTCACCTCGGCCGCACCGTGGATGCCGTCCGTCGCACCGTTCGAGTTCGCGCCGAACACGTACTTGACGACGATGCCCACCGCGAAGGTCACGATGAGGTTCGCCACCGCGAACCCCACCATCGTGAGGACGTCCCGCCCCGTGGTCCGCTGGAAGATCCGCGACCAGTGCCGGCGGGTGAAGACGATGAACACCGCGAGGGGGATCGCGGCGAAGAGGAACCGGGGGACCAGCGACTGGACGTTGTCCGCCGCGGGGGTGAAGCTCAGGACGAGGAACCCGACGGCACACGCGGCGATCACCGCCACCCACTGCAGGATCGACAGCGGCAGCGGATCACCGTCGTAGTACGGGAAGTCCCGCCCGTCCCTGCGCTCGATCGCCCTGCCGTACCGCGCCTGCACCCGTTCCGGCCTCGCCGTCGTCCCCACCATGCCCCGAGGCTAGCGGGATCAACGGGCGGCGGCCAGGGCCTTCGTGATGCGCTGCAGCGAGACCGTCTCGGCGGTGCCGAGCTCCTGCGCGAACAGACTGAGCCGGAACTCCTCGAGCATCCAGCGGGCGTGCACGAGTTCGGGGTGCGCGCCGACGGACGGCGGGAAGGTGCCGCCCGCGTCGACGTACCGGTCGGTCGCCACGGTGACCTCGCGCATCCACGTGGCATCGCGCCCGGGGTTCTGCAGGAGCTTCTGCACGCGTGCGTCGACGCCCTGCAGGTACACCCGGATGCGCCGGAGACGATCGAGCCCGGCGACCGAGACGAACCCCGGGAAGACGAGCCGCTCCATCTGCTGCCGCATGTCCGTGAGCGCCGGCAGGAGCGACATCGAGTTCGCCTGCTTGAGCGACCGTTCCGCGGCGCGGTGCGCGGCGAGGACCGCGGCCACCTCGGACACGGCGGTGAACATCGTGTCGACGACGGTCGCGGACACGGTGTCGCGCACGGACTCGAAGTCGGTCTTCGTGAACACCAGCCCGTCGGGGTGCGCCCGGCGGATCCCGGCGTCCACGACCGCCGCGAGGACGTCGTCGAAGAGCGCCGCGGTGGAGGGGTACGGGCTGGCGGCGAGCGCGAGCTTCTCCTGCGCGGTCAGGTGGGACTGGATGTAGGAGACCGGCGAGGGCACCGCGTGCATGACCAGCCGCCGGACACCGGCGGGCATCCGCACGGCCCGGTCGGACGGCGTCGCGAGCAGCTGGACGCCGACCGTCGCCTTCGGGCCGTCGCCCTCCTCCACGAGGGACGGGTACGCGCGGATCACGCCACCCGCCTGCTTCGTGTCGAGCACCTGCGGCAGGTCGTCGGACGGCCAGGTGGTGAGCTCTGACCGCTCCACGGCGCCACCGGAGGCGGCGGACGCGACGCGAGCCGCGCCTCCTGGACGCCCTGCGGCGCGCGTCGTCGCCGAGGCGACGCTCTGCTGCGTCCGGTCCTTGAGCTTCGTCTGGAGGGCCGAGAGGTCCTTGCCGGCCTCGACCCGACGGCCGCGTTCGTCGACGACCGCCCACGTCGGCAGGAGGTGGCCCGGAACCCGCGAGAGGTCGAAGTCCGACTCCGACACCGGCACGTAGGTCATGCGCTGGATCGCCTTGGCGAGGGTGGCGCGGAACGACTCGGTCGGCTCGGTCGGGGCGTCGTCGGGGAGCTCGGCGACGATCTTCTCGGCCCAGTCGGCAGCGGGGACGACGTTCTTCCGGATCTGCTTCGGCAGGGACTTGATGAGCGCCGTGACGAGCTCCTTGCGGAGGCCGCGCACCTGCCAGTCGAAGCCCTCTTCGCGCATGCGGGGGAGCAGCGCGAGCGGCACCTGCACGCTCACGCCGTCGTCCTGCGCGCCGGGTTCGAACCGGTACTTGATCGCGAGGCGCTGGTCGCCGCTCCGCCACTGGGTCGGGTACTCCTGCTGGTCCTGTGCGGCCTCGGCCGCGTCTTCGTCCAGCAGGTCCGACCGGCGCATCGTGAGCAGGTCCGGCTGCTCGCGCCTCGTCTGCCGCCACCAGCCCTCGAAGTCGCGCGTGGTCGCGATGTCGGCCGGGATGCGGGCGTCGTAGAACTCGAAGACCCGCTCGTCGTCGAAGAGGATGTCGCGGCGACGCGTGCGCTCCTCGAGCTGTTCGAGCTCGCGCCGCAGCCTGCGGTTGTCGCGGTCGAACGCCTGCTGCGCGTCCCACTCGCCCTCGACGAGCGCGTGCCGGATGAAGAGCTCACGCGAGTGCTCCGGGTCGACGCGCTTGTACTGCACGCGGCGGCGCTGGACGATCGGGACGCCGAACAGGGTGACCCGTTCGTAGGCGACCGCCGCACCCTGCTTCTTCTCCCAGTGGGGTTCGCCGTACGTGCGCTTCAGGAGGTCCCCGGCGAGCGGCTCGACCCACGCCGGGTCGATCCGACCGACCGTCCGGGCGAAGAGCCGACTCGTCTCGACGAGTTCGGCGGCCATCACCGCGTCCGGTTGCTTCTTGGCGAGGACACTGCCGGGGAACACCACGAACCGGGTGTTCCGCGAGCCGAGGTAGTCGCGCTTCTCACGGTCGCGCAGACCGATCTGGCTGAGGAGTCCGGCCAGCAGGGAACGGTGCACCGCGTCGCCGTCGTCGGAGCGCGCCTGCCCGATGCGGACGTCGACCTGCTTCGCCGCGCGGGAGAGCTGCCGGTACAGGTCCTGCCACTCGCGGATGCGGAGGTAGTTCAGGAACTCGGCCTTGCACAGGCGACGGAACGCACTGGACGAGAGCTCGTCCTGCTTGTCCTCGATGTGGTTCCAGAGGTTGAGCAGGGTGAGGAAGTCGCTCGTCGGATCGGCGAACCGGGCGTGCAGCTGATCGGCGTGCGCGCGCTTCTCGAGGGGGCGCTCGCGCGGGTCCTGGATGCTCAGGGCGCTGACGACGGCGATGACCTCGCGCCCGACGCCCTGCCGACCGGCCTCGAGCACCATGCGTCCGAGCCTGGGGTCGATGGGCAACCGGGTGAGCTGCTTGCCGGTCTTCGTGATCGTGCCCGCGGCGTCGACGGCTCGGAGCTCGCGGAGCAGGTCGAGGCCGTCCTTCACACCCCGGGAGTCCGGCGGCTGCAGGAACGGGAACGCCTCGATGTCGCCGAACCCCAGCGAGATCATCTGCAGGATCACCGCCGCGAGGTTCGTCCGCAGGATCTCGGGGTCGGTGAACTCCGGACGGCGTTCGAAGTCGTCCTCGGAGTAGAGCCGGATCGCGATGCCGGCGCTCGTGCGGCCCGCGCGACCGGAGCGCTGGTTCGCGCTCGCCTGCGAGATCGCCTCGATCGGCAGCCGCTGCACCTTGGCCCGCGGCGAGTAGCGCGAGATGCGGGCGGTGCCGACGTCGATCACGTACTTGATGCCGGGGACCGTCAGACTCGTCTCCGCCACGTTGGTCGCGAGGACCACTCGGCGTCGGATGCCCGGTGTGGTGCGCCGCTCGAAGACCCGGTGCTGGTCGGCGGCGGACAGACGACCGTAGAGCGGGAGGACCTCGGTACCGGGGTAGCGCTTGCCCTCGATGGCGTCCTGCGCGTCGCGGATCTCGTTCTCGCCGGAGAGGAACACGAGGACGTCGCCCGGGTCCTCCTGCGCGAGTTCGTCGAGCGCGTCGGTGATCCCCTGCATCGTGTCGCGGTCGTCGGCCGTGCGGCCGCCGTGGTCGTCCGTCCGCGGATCGTCCTCGTCGCCTTCGTCGTCGCGGTCGGCGTCGTCGGCGTCCTCCGCGACGAGCGGGCGGTACCGGATCTCGACCGGGTAGGTGCGGCCGGACACCTCGATGATCGGTGCCCCGCCGAAGTGCTGCGAGAACGACTCGGGGTCGATCGTCGCACTCGTGATGATGAGCTTGAGGTCCGGCCGGCGGGGGAGCAGCCGCTTGAGGTAGCCGAGCAGGAAGTCGATGGTGAGGGACCGCTCGTGCGCCTCGTCGATGATGATCGTGTCGTACCGCTTGAGGTCGCGGTCGAAGTGGATCTCGTTGAGCAGGATGCCGTCGGTCATCAGCTTGACCCGGGTGTCGGAGGACACCTTGTCGGTGAAGCGGACCTGGTACCCGACGAGGCCGCCGAGCTCGCCCCCGAGCTCTTCGGAGACGCGCTCGGCGATGGTCCGGGCAGCGATCCGTCGGGGCTGGGTGTGCCCGATGTGCTCACGTCCGAGCTCGAGGCAGATCTTCGGCAGCTGGGTGGTCTTGCCCGACCCCGTGGCGCCGGCGACGATCACGACCTGGTTGTCGCGGATGGCGGCAGCGATGTCGTCCCGCCGCTGCGACACCGGCAGTTTGGGCGGGTACGTGATGACGGGGGTGGCAGACATGAGCCCTCCAGGATACCGCGCCGGGGGTCGGTGGGTCGCTAGCCTGTCGTGCGGACTCGATCGCCGAGGAGAGGAACCGGCCGGTGCACGTGTGGATCCGCCCGAGCGCGCGTGGTGCGGTGCGAGGAGCGGCAACCGCTCGGGAGCGGCCCTGGGATGCACTGGCCGCGGTCCGGACGCTCGACGCGGAACTGAGCAGCGGCCGACGGTTCTGGGGTGGGACGGTCTCGGTCGCACTCGCGGTGCTCGGAGGCGCGGTGCTGTCCGGGGTCGGCGGCGCTCGGAGCGGTCCGGATGTCGTCGTAGTGGCGATCACTGCCTCGCTGCTGCTGGGAGCGGCGATCTGGGTGGGGATCGGAGTCCTCCGTGCACGGCACGCCATCGTCGAGGCGTTCGTCACGTGGTCGTCGATGTCGGCGCCGCTCGGCCCTTCGTCGGTCTTCACCGGGCAGCTCAGCGGGAAGAGCATCGCTCGTACGGCGCTCGCCGCCGTGCTCTTCATCGCCGCTGCGTTCAGCTGGTCGTCGGTCGCGGCCGGCCCGTGGGCGTCCGATGACTGGTCGTTCCGCCTGTCCGCCGTTGTGTGGGGTGTCGCCAGCACGGTCGCGATGCTCGCTGTCGTCGCGACCGAGGTCCGTGGGAACCTCGCTCGGACCGGGCGCATCGCCCGTGGCCGGCTCTGAGCGCCCCTGACTCCGCCGCTTCCGGGTGTCGCCGCCGGTCGGGCCGCGAGCTGGTCACGCGCTGAGCTGTGCCGTCAGCTCGTCGACCGACCGCGCGGGCAGGGCGCACACGCGGTCGTGGCAGACGTACCCGGCGGGGTCGAGTCCGTCGCGGGACTCGAAGAGCGTGAAGCCCGCGGTGGACCAGTCGGCCGCCTGTGCCGGGGTCACCGTGGCGACGACGGTCCCCGGACGCCGAGCGCCGCGGGCCACCGCACGGATCGGGTCGTCCGGGTCCGACGCGACCACGACGACCTCGCGCGAGGGACGCTGCAGCGCGAGCGCGATTCCGAGGGCATCGGCGTGCCCGAGCGGCCGCTCCGTCCCGGTGACGGCCCGGTCGGCCACGAGCGACACCGCCGCCGCCCGGTACGACTCGTCGCCGGTCAGTGCGGCGAGCGTCGCGGCGGCCGCGGCGAGTGCGACCGTGCCGGAGCGCATGGCGGTCTGCGGTTGCTCGCCCGTGGCGGTGCCGGCTGCCGCGAGCACCGGGTCGGTGTCGAACCGCCCGGCCAGGCCGTCGTCGACCAGCGTGCGCGCGATGTCGGCGTAGGGGCGCTCCCCGGTGACGAGGGCGAGTTCGAGGAGTCCTTCGGCGAGGAGTCCCACGTCCTCGATGGTGGGCGCCGCCGTCGACGCGCCGCGCGGAGTGCTCGACCGGACCGACACGTGTCCGTCCGTGAGGTGTCCGGCGACGATCGCGTCGGCCGCACCCCGTGCGAGCTCGATCATCTCGGCGTCCCCGTGGCGGGCCCCGGCGATGGCGAGCCCCCGGATCGCCAGGCCGTTCCACCCGGTGAGCACCTGGTCGTCGAGCGGCGGAGGATCGAGCCGCCCACGCGCGTCGAGCGGGAGTCGGTACCACTCGCCCTCGACCCGCCGGCCGTCGATGGTGGACTCGCTGTCCTGCGCCGCGACGAACGCGCCGTCCGCACGCCGGAGCGTGTCCCGCAGGAAGTCGGCGATCCCCCGGGCCTGCTCCGCCCCGGCCACCGCGAGCACTCCCGCGTTGTCGTAGAGCATCCGCTCGTAGTGCGGCACCGACCAGTCGCGCTTGGTCGCGTACCGGAAGACCCCGCCGTCGGCGTCGGTCAGCTCGCTCGCGCGGATCGCGTGCAGGGAACGTTCGAGCAGTGCGGACGCCCGAGCGTCGCCGTCGGCGGCGACGTCCGACAGGAACTCGAGCAGCGGCGCGCTCGGGAACTTGGGGGCACCGCCGAAACCGCCGTATGTGGTGTCCTCGGCCTGTGTCAGTTGGTCGACGACGGCTCGGACGTCGTCGACGCTCGGGAGGCGCGGCTCGTCCCCGCCACCGTCCGCGCCACCGCGGGCGGTCCGGTCCGCCTCGGCCCCCTGCCGGATCGCCGCCGCGATCGCACTCGCGTTCGCGTCCACCTCGTGCCGGCGCTCGGTCCACGCGTCGAGCACCGCCGCCAGGATCTGCCGGAACGCCGGCACCTGCCCGACGGGCGACGGCGGGAAGTACGTCCCCGCGAAGAACACGTGCCCGTCCGGTGTGAGGAACGTCGTCAGGGGCCAGCCGAGCTGCTGCGTGAAGGCACTCGCCGAGGCCATCAGGCTGGCGTCCACGTCCGGCCGTTCTTCGCGGTCGACCTTCACCGCGACGAAGTCCTGGCGGAGCAGCTCGCCGATGCCCGGGTCGGAGAAGCTCTCGCGTGCCATGACGTGGCACCAGTGGCACGTGGCGTAGCCGACCGACACGAGCACGGGGACGTCGCGCTCGCGGGCCTCGGCGAAGGCTTCCGGACCCCACTCACGCCAGTCCACCGGGTTGTCGGCGTGCTGGCGGAGGTACGGGCTGACGGCGGAGCCGAGGCGGTTGTCGGTCATGCGTCCAGCCTGCCTCGACCGTCCTGGGTGCGCTGCCCTCAGTCGCGATCTGTGGACGGATCCGCGGTGTCCACAGGCAGCCGCAGACCGACCCAGCCCACGAGCGACGCGAGCTGCGCGGCCACGTCGACCGGCGACCGGGAGTCGGTGTCCACCCGGGTGACGTCGCCTCGGACAGCCGAGTCGAGCCTCCTGGCCGTCCGCGTGCTGTGCGCCAGCTGCGCCTCGGGGAGGTGCCCACCGGAACGACGGCGCAGCCGGTCGGCGGTCGTCGTGTCGCCGGCGCGGAGCAGCACGGCGGTCACGACGGGATCGTCGCCCATCGCCTCGGCCAACGCGTCCCGCTCCAGCACCGACACGGTGTTCGTGTAGACGAGCCGGTGGTGGCCGAGTTCGCGGTACCGGGCCCACATCGCGGCGAGGTTCCGTTCGGCGAGGCGGGCCTCCGGGTGCTCGACGTGCGGCGCGGGGTGGGCGAGGTCGAGGAAGTCGCCCTCGATGACGGCGTGCGGCACGTCGGCGGCGACGAGCAGGTCGTGCAGTGCCTCCGCCGCGGTCGACTTGCCCACGCCGGACCTGCCCCCGATGAAGAGGACCTCGGTGCGGGGCACGGCGTCAGTCCCCGCTGAGCGACAGGAGGGCGAGGGCGGCGTCCTCGGGGCCGTAGTCGAACAGCCGGTCCCAGAACGGGTCGTCGGCCCACGGCACGTCGCTGCCGGCCGGGACCGCGTTCGCCGTCTCGACGAGCCAGTCGAGCTCCGGCCGGACCGCCGTCGCGAACACGGGCGGCTCCCACCCGAGGGCACGTGCAGCGGTGGTGTCGAGCACGAACGGCGTCGGCGTGGTCCACGGGGTGGGCCCCACGAACGCGGGGGCGTCGGCGTCGAGCAGGACCTCGTCGAACGGGTGGTCGAGGTGACCGGCGATGGTCCGGACGATCTCGAGCACGCTCGGCGCGGTGTCGTCGGCGACGTTGAGGATGCGCCG
This sequence comes from Curtobacterium sp. MCBA15_016, assembly GCF_001865105.1. Lineage (NCBI taxonomy): Bacteria > Bacillati > Actinomycetota > Actinomycetes > Micrococcales > Microbacteriaceae > Curtobacterium > Curtobacterium sp. MCBA15_016. The sequence goes on along the minus strand of NZ_MJGR01000033.1, from coordinate 53,919 downwards.
GTCAGGTGCATCGGCGACGAGGCGGACGAGGGAACCGATGCCGCTGGCGGCCGTGGTGTGGTCGACGCTGCGGCCGTGGTCGGCGAGGAGGATGCGCTCCCGACCGTCCAGCGCCCGCCGGACGACGAACCACTCGCGGGGCCGACCGATGCCGACGCCGTACACCTTCGATGGCCGGACCACGGTGACCGGGGCGCCGTGGTCGAGCAGCACCTGTTCGGCGGCGACCTTGGCGGCGCCGTAGCCGTCACGACCGGTGGGGTCGCCGTCGCCCGCCGTGACGGTCGGCTGCAGCTCGGTCACCGCGCCGCCGAACACGGGCTTGTCCAGCGAGTTCGCGTGCCGACCCTGCTCGTCGGCGTACACGGCCTTCGATGACACGAACACGGTCGAGCCGACGTCCTCGAGGAAGGGCAGGAGCTGTCGGGCGTCGTCGCGGGTGAGGCCGACCGTGTCCACCAGCAGGTCGGCGCCGGGGCGGAGGAGGTCGCGGAGGACGGCGGTGTCGCGACGGTCGCCCGGGAGGAACGTCGCTCCCGCCGCGGTGAGTTCGTCGGCGACGGGGCCACCGCGGCGGGCGACCACGTCCACCTGCCAGTCGTCGCCGCCGCGTCCGGAGGCGTCGAGGAGCGCACGCGCGACGGCCGAACCGATCCCGCCGGTACCGCCGAGGACGACCGCGCGTCTGGTGCTCATAGGTCAACGGTAGTCGGCGCGGGCGCGGTGCAACCCGAGACGAGGCCGGCGTCGGCTGCCGGTGTCGGCGGGGTCGGCTGCCGGTGTCACCGGTGTCGGCCGCCGGTGTCGGCGGTGTCGGCCGCCGGTGTCGCCAGCGTCGGCCCCCGGGTCGTCGGGCTAGGAGGCCAGTGCCTCGGGCTCGCGCCGCCACCAGTCGAGCAGGGACCCGTCGTAGACCCGGACCTTCTCGTGGCCGAGCACCGTCAGCGCGAGGGCGTCGACGCACGCGGCACTGCCGACACCGCAGTACGTGACGATCTCATCGGCGTCGAGCACGGACGCGAAGGCCTGCTCGAGGGCGGGACGGCGCAGGTACGCGTTCGTCGTGGGGTCCACGAGCGTGTCCACGGTGATCGGGGTGCTGCCGGGGACGATCGGCGGGTGCTCGGCGCCGAGGGCGGACTCGGGCGCGGCGAACACCAGCGACGCGGGCTGCTCGCCCGAGACGGCACGGAGGACTCGTTCGTGGTCGGCCCAGAGCGGACGCTCCTCGCCCGCGAGGAAGGTCGTGGTCGCCGTCGCGTCGCCCACGTGCGACGCCGGGGTCGACGCTGGCTTCGGCGCCGATCGGAGCGCGCCGACGCGCACCGGGCGACCCTCGTCCCGCCACTTCGTGAAGCCCCCGTCGAGCACAGCGACGGAGTCGAAGCCGAACGAGCGGAAGATCCACCAGAGCCGCGCCGACCACTCGCCGACGCTGTCGTCGTAGACCACGACCGTCGAGGTGTTCGTCACGCCGAGGTCGCCGGCGGCGGACTCGAACCGCTCGGCGCCGGGTCGGGTGAACGGGACGTCGGCGTCGGGCGTGGAGAACGCCTCGACGAGGTCGGCGTACCGGGCGCCGGGGACGTGTCCGCGCTGCTCGTAGGAGTCCCGCGCCGTCTGCCACGTCGTCTCGAGACCGGTCCCCGCGGTGTGCACGGACGCGTCGAGCACGACGAGCTCGTCAGCACCGAGGTGGTCTGCGAGCCACTGCGTCGACACGAGCGGCGAGGTCAGGACGGGGGCCATGCCGGAAAGGGTAATCGGCACCCCTGACGTGTGCGAGGGAAACCGACACACGGCGCAACCGGGCCGCGTCCTGCGGCGGATCGTCAGACCGGACGGAGCGGTTCCGGCGTGCCGGCGGGGACCTCGACGCGGATGCGGTCTCCGGGGCGGACGACCCCGCCGGTGACGACGACGGCCATCACGCCGCCCTTGCGCTCGACCGAGCCGTCCTCGGCACGACCGAGCACGGCGCGGAGGAGCCCAGGCTCGAAGTCGTTGATCTGCTGGCAGGGGTTCCGCAGGCCGGTCACGCGGACGCAGGCGTCGTCGCCGAGGTGCAGGAGCGTGTCGGTCGGCAACCCGAGCAGGTCGACGCCGCGGGTGGTCACGTTCTCGCCCATCTGGCCCGGGGCGACCTCGTACCCGGCCTCGGCGACCTCGTCGAAGAGTTCGGTGTGCAGCAGGTGGACCTGCCGCAGGTTCGGCTGCGAGGGGTCCCGCGCGACCCGGGACCGGTGCTGGACGGTGGTGCCGGCGTGTGCGTCGCCCTCGATGCCCCAGCCGGCGACGAGCACGACCTCGTCCACGACCGGCTTGCTGAACCGGTGATCGGTGTCGCGGCTGACGGAGACGACGGCGGCGTGGTCTTCCTGGTGTTCGGTCACCCCTCGATCCTGGCGCGGATCGGGTCGGGGCGCGAGGGGGTCCCGCGCGGAGTGCGACGTTCCGCGAGTCGATCCACCCGCGGGTTGTCGAAGACCGCGTGCAACCCAGGGCGAGCCCGCGCACACGAACGGCCCGCCCCGGAGAACCGGGACGGGCCGTACGTGTCGAGCGGGACGGGTCAGTGCGCCGCGGTCGGGATGCTGCCCGTCGTCGCCGCGCTGGCGTGTTCGAGCTTCGCGAGCCGCACCGACTGGCGGTTGATGAGGAGCCCACCGGCCAGTGCGACCAGGACGAGCACGCCCGCCGAGATGCCGAACGCCACGTGGTACCCGTCGAGCACGGCCTGCGCCTGCTGGAGCTTCGTCGGCGCCGCGGAGAGCCCGGAGAGGCTGTTCGCCACGACGTCCGCGAAGATCGTCGACAGGAGCGCGGTGCCGATCGAGCCGCCGATCTGCTGCATCGTGTTCACCGTCGCCGAGGCCACGCCCGCGTCGGCACGGGCGACCCCGGTCGTCGCGGTGTTCATCGCGGACGAGAAGATCGTGCCCATGCCGAGGCCGATCACGATGAGCGCCGGCAGGACGGTGCCCGCGTAGGAGCTGTCGAGGTCCGTGCGGAGGAGCAGCAGCAGACCGATCGACCCAACGAGACCACCGGCGAAGATGAGCACCTTCGGCCCGACGCGGGGGAGCAGGCGACCACCGATCTGCGTCGCCGAGATCATGATCGACAGCGGCATCGGCAGGAACGCCAGACCCGTCTGCAGCGAGCTGAACCCGAGGGTCTGCTCGAGGTAGTAGGTCAGGAACAGGAAGATGCCGAACATGCCGATCGCCACCAGGCCGATCGCGATGAACGAGCCACCGCGGTCACGGTCGAGCACGACCCGGAGCGGCAGCAGCGGGTGCGCGACGCGGGTCTCGATGAAGACGAACGCCGCGATGAGCACGACGCCCGCGGCGAGCATGACGATCGTGACCGGGGAGTCCCAGCCGTTGGTCTCGGCGTTGGAGAAGCCGTAGACGACGCCGACGAGCCCGGCCGTGATCGTGAGGACGCCGGCGACGTCGATGCGCGGGCGCTCGACCTTCGGCGGCTTCGCCATGAACACCAGGGCGCCGATCACGCCGAGCACCGCGAACACGACGTTCACGTAGAGGCACCAGCGCCACGACGCGTACTCGGTGAGCACGCCGCCGAGGAGCAGGCCGATCGCGGCACCGGAGCCGGCGATCGACCCGAAGATGCCGAACGCACGGCCGCGTTCCTTCGGGTCGCGGAAGGTCGTCGTCAGCATGCCCAGCGCGGAGGGGGCGAGGAGCGCGCCGAACACGCCCTGCAGTGCACGAGCGGCGACGAGCAGGCCGAACGAGTCCGCCAGGCCGCCGAGCACGGACGCCACGGCGAAGCCGACGAGCCCGATGATGAAGGTGTTCTTCCGGCCGAAGAGGTCGCCGAGCCGCCCGCCGAGGAGCAGCAGCGACCCGAACGCGAGCGAGTACGCCGTGACGATCCACTGGCGCTGGTCGGTGCCGAAGTCGAGGTCGGCCTGGGCCGAGGGCAGTGCGATGTTGACGATCGTCGCGTCGAGCACGACCATCAGCTGCGCGAGGGCGATGACCGCCAGGGCGATCCAACGGTGGTTGCTCTTGTCGGGCGTGGAGCCGGAAGTCGTGGGTGCTGTCCCGGTGGGGGTCGGCACGGTCTGTTCTGCCGTCACGGCAGCCTCCTTCGAGAAGGTGGAGGGATGGTGGAGCACGCGCCGTCGGGCGCTCCGGGAGAGGGAGGGGTGAAGCGGATGCGATGCATCCGCTTGTGACCAGTGTAGACCGAAACGGAAGGTCCGCATCCGCTTATTCCCAGAAAGTTCAACTAGCGTCGAGGCCGTGAGCACCACCGACCTCGAGCGCCCCCTCCGCGCCGACGCAGCACGCAACCGCGAGCTGATCCTGCAGACGGCACGCAAGTGCTTCGCGGAACGCGGGTTGTCGGTCACGCTGAACGACATCGCGCACGAGGCCGGGGTCGGCGTCGGGACGGTCTACCGCCGCTTCGCCGACAAGGACTCCCTGATCGAGGCGCTGCTCGCCACCAAGTTCGAGGCGATGAACGACGCCGCGGCACGTGCGGCGGACGAGTCCGATCCGCGCGAGTCCCTGCGGGTGTACCTGATGGGCGTGTTCGAGTTCCGGGCGCGCGACCGGGCCCTCGCCGACGCCATCGTGCGTGCCGGCAAGTCGCGTCCGTCGATCGTGCAGGAACGCGATCGACTCGAGACCCAGGTCTCCGAGATCATCCGCCGTGCGCGGGACGCCGGCGTCGTGCGGGTCGGGTTCGACTACCGCGACCTGCCGATGCTCACCTCGATGGTCGGCGCCGTCGCGGACACCACCCGCGCGCACGACCCGAACGCGTGGCGCCGCTACGCCGAGGTCCTCATCGAGGGCGTGCTCCCGGGCGAACGGGAAGCGCCCATGCTCGGCGACCCGCTCGACCGCGAATCGATCGAGCGAGCGCTGCACGCGCAGTCCTGACGCCGCGCACGCCGCAGTCCCGGCACCGCGGCGGCCGAGCGCTACAACCAGCTCGGCACCCAGTAGTGCGACCGGACGAAGTCCCACGGCATCTGCATACCGGTCCACATCGGGAACCAGTACGCCGACGCGAGCACCACGACCCCGAGGTACACGCCGACCCAGACGACCGCTCGGGTCCGGCGTGGCCGTGGATCGTCCCGTGAACCGAGCACCAACCCGATCGCCGCGGCGAGCGCCATCACCATGAAGGGCTCGAACGAGACCGTGTAGAACTGGAACACCGTTCGGTTCACGTAGAGCAGCCACGGTAGGTACCCCGCCGCGACGCCCATCAGGACGAAGGCGTACTCCCACCGGCGGCGCAGGATCCAGAGCACCAGCAGCGCCACGGTCGCGATGACCGCCGCGTACCAGATGAACGGGTTCGCGATGCCGGTGATGGCCTCCCCGCAGCGGGTCGCCGTGCAGCCTTCCTGACCGGCGTTCGTGCCGACGTAGTACATCGACGTGGGCCGCTGCATGAGCAGCCAGAGCAGTGGGTTCGCCTGGTACGAGTGCGGGGTGTGCAGGCCGATGTTGAAGCCGTAGATCTCGGACTGGTAGTGCCACCAGTTCTGCAGGCTGTCCGGCACCCACGACAGCACGCCGGTCCAGCGCTGCCCGCCCGTGGCGATCCAGTCGCGGTCCCAGCCGTCCTTCGACACGAACCACCCGGCCCACGACGCGACGTAGGTGACCGCGGCGATCGGCACCGTGAGCAGGAACGACGCCGGTCCCTGCTGCAGCCAGGCGCTCGAGGACCAGAACTCGATGCCGGCCCGCTTCCGCAGCATCATGTCGGTCAGGACGGAGTACACCGCGAAGAACGCGAGGAAGTACATGCCGGACCACTTCGTCGCGGTCGCGAGTCCGAGCGCCACCCCCATCGCGATCAGCCACGGACGCCACCAGAGCACCGGTCCCCAGAGCGTGTCGCGGCCGGCTGCCGTGCGCCGGGCGACCCAGGCGTCGAGCCGCTTGGACGTCCAGCGACGGTCGAGCAGCAGCGCGCCGAAGCCGAGCACCACGAAGAACGTCAGGATCCCGTCGAGCAGGCTCACACGGGACAGCACGATCGCCTGCCCGTCGATCGCCAGCAGGAAGCCGGCGAGGGTGCCGACCAGCGTCGAGCGGAAGAGCGACCGGGCGATGACCGCCGTGAGGAACACGGTCGCGATGCCGAGCACCGCCACGGCGAACCGCCAGCCGAACGAGTTGTCCGCGCCGAACAGGAGCATCCCGAGGCCGATGAGGTACTTGCCGAGCGGCGGGTGCGCGATGAACTCCGCAGCGCTGGTGAACAGCGAGGTCTCACCGGACGCGAACCGCTGGTCCGTCGTCGGCAGGGAGCTGTCGGCGGGGTTGCCCGGCCAGGTGCCCTCGTACCCGAGGTGCACGATCGACCAGCCGTCCTTGACGTAGTAGGTCTCGTCGAACACGAGCGAGTGCGGGTGTCCGAGGGCGACGAGCCGCAGCACCGCGGCCAGCAGCGTGACGGCCAGGGGCCCGGCCCAGCGCCAGACGGCGACGCGCCTGGCGGTGGAGAGCGTGCGCCCCCACCAGTCGTCGAGGCGGGAGCCGACCGGCCCGTCGGGGACGGCGGTGCGGTCGTCGGTCAGCTCGCTGGTCATCGGAGAGCATCCTACGGATCGGCGCCATGTCCCCGCAGCCGCGCACAGGCGACCACAATGGTCCCGTGATCGTGCTCGCAGCAACGCCCATCGGCAACCTCGGAGACGCCTCCCGGAGGTTGGTCGAGACCCTCTCGAACGCGAGTGTGGTCGCCGCCGAGGACACCCGCACCGCGATCCACCTCATGCGGGCGCTCGGCATCGAGAACCGCCCGCGCCTCATCGCACTGCACGAGCACAACGAACGGGCGAAGGCAGCCGAGGTCGTCGAGCTCGCGCGGGACGAGGACGTCGTCGTCCTCACCGACGCCGGCATGCCCGCCATCAGCGACCCGGGCTTCCCCCTCGTCGAGGCCGCCGCGGCCGCCGGGGTCACAGTCACCGCGCTGCCGGGCCCCTCGGCGGTGCTCATGGCGCTCGCCGTGTCGGGGCTGCCGACCGACCGCTTCAGCTTCGAGGGGTTCCCGACGCGGAAGGGCGGGGAACGTCGGCGGCTCTTCGCGTCGCTCGCCGGGGAGCAGCGGACGATGGTGTTCTTCGAGTCGCCGCACCGGTTGGGCGACACGCTCGCGGACATGGCCGCGGGCTTCGGGGACGACCGGCGCGCGGTCGTCTGCCGCGAGCTGACGAAGCTGCACGAGGAGGTCCGGCGCGGGTCCCTCGCGGAGCTCGCGGCGTGGGCAGCCGACGGGGTGCGCGGTGAGATCTGCGTGGTCGTGGAGGGGTCGACCGGTGCGCTCGACGACACGACGATCGAGGACGGCGTCCGGCTCGTGCTGGAGCGGGTGGCCGCCGGGTCGCGCATGAAGGAGGCGGCCGCGGCCGTCGCGGACGCGACGGGGCTGTCGAAGCGCGACCTCTACGAGGGCGCGCTGGCGGCGCGGTAGACGCGAGCGTCACCGGACTGGAGGCGCGGCTCCGGACACGCACCGCGCCTCCCGTCCGGTTCTCCACAGGTGGCGCGCGGGGCGCGTCATGCGGCTCCCGCCCGCCCGTAGGATGGTCCGCATGTCCGACGGGTCCTCGTTCAGCATCACCACGCCGATCTTCTACGTGAACGACGTGCCCCACATCGGGCACGCCTACACCGAGGTCGCCGCGGACGTCCTCGCGCGCTGGCACCGGCAGCGCGGCGACGACACCTGGCTGCTCACCGGCACCGACGAGCACGGGCAGAAGATCCTGCGGACGGCCTCGGCCAACGACGTCACGCCCAAGGAATGGGCTGACCGGCTCGTGACCGATGCGTGGAAGCCGCTCCTCGACACGGTCGACGTGGCGAACGACGACTTCATCCGCACCACGGACGAGCGCCACGAGCGCGGCGTGACGGCGTTCCTGCAGAAGCTGTACGACGACGGCTACATCTACGCGGGCGAGTTCGAGGGCTTCTACTGCGTGGGCTGCGAGGAGTACAAGCAGCCGAGCGACCTCGTCCCCGGCACCGGTGCGTACGAGGGGCAGCAGGTCTGCGCGATCCACTCGATCCCGGTCGAGGTGCTGTCCGAGCGCAACTACTTCTTCCGCATGTCCGACTTCGAGCAGCGCCTGCTCGACCTGTACGAGTCGAACCCGCTGTTCATCCAGCCGGAGAGCGTCCGCAACGAGATCATCTCGTTCGTCAAGCAGGGTCTGCGCGACCTGTCGATCTCGCGGTCGAGCTTCGACTGGGGCATCCAGATCCCGTGGGACCACGACCACGTCCTCTACGTGTGGTTCGACGCCCTGCTCAACTACGTCACGGCGCTCGGGTACGGCACCGACGACGACGAGGCCTTCCAGCGCCTCTGGCCGAGCGTGCACATCGTCGGCAAGGACATCGCACGGTTCCACGCGGTGATCTGGCCGGCGATGCTCATGGCCGCCGGGCTGCCCGTCCCCGAGCGCGTGTTCGGCCACGGCTGGCTGCTCGTCGGCGGCGAGAAGATGTCGAAGTCGAAGCTGACCGGCATCGCGCCGTCGGAGATCACCGACACGTTCGGGTCCGACGCCTTCCGCTACTACTTCCTCCGTGCCATCACCTTCGGGCAGGACGGCAACTTCAGCTGGGAGGACATCTCCGCCCGCTACCAGGCCGAGCTCGCGAACGGTTTCGGCAACCTCGCCTCCCGCCTCGTCGCGATGCTGCAGAAGTACTTCGACGGTGCGGTGCCCGAGCGTGGGCCGCTGACCTCGTCCGACGAAGCGATCGACGCGCTCGCGGTCTCCGTCACCGAGCGCGCGGACGCCGCCATCGCCGCGTTCGCCCCGCACGAGGCCATCGCCGCGGTGTGGGAGCTCGTCGACGCCCTGAACGGGTACATCACCGAGCAGCAGCCGTGGGCGCTGGCGAAGGACGACGCGCAGCGCGAGCGGCTCGGCACCGTCCTGGCCACCGCGCTCCGTGGGCTCGGCACCGTCGCCGTCCTGCTCTCGCCGGTCATGCCGAAGGCGACCGAGAAGCTCTGGGCCTCGATCGGTGCCGGCGGATCGATCGCCGAGCAGCGGGTGGACCGTGCCTGGGAGTGGCAGGGTGCCTCGACCGTGGTCCCGCTCGAGTCCGGGTTGTTCCCGCGCATCGAGCAGTCGGAGCAGGGCGCAGCGTGACCGACGCCCACCTCCGCGCCCGTGGTGACGGCGACGGGTCCAAGCGGGACCTCACCTACCCGCCCCTGCCCGAGGCGCTCGTCGTCCCGGTCTACGACAACCACACCCACATGGAGATCGCCGACGGCGGCGACGGCGCGCTGGACTACCGGGAACACCTCGACCGCGCGTCGAGCGTCGGCGTCCGCGGTGTCGTGCAGGTCGGCACCGACCTGGCCACCTCGGAGTGGTCGGCGGCGATCGCTGCTCGTGAGCCCCGGGTCCTCGCAGCGGTGGCGCTGCACCCGAACGAGGCGCCGTCGCTGCAGGAACAGGGTCTCCTCGACGAGCACCTCGCCGGCATCGAACGGCTCGCGGCACTGCCCCGGGTCCGGGCGATCGGTGAGACCGGTCTCGACTTCTTCCGCACCGGCGAGGACGGCCGCGACGCCCAGGTCCGCTCGTTCGAGGAGCACATCCGCATCGCGAAGGCGCACGACCTCGCGCTGACGATCCACGACCGCGACGCGCACGACGCCGTGGTCGAGGTCCTCGACCGTGTCGGCGCTCCCGAGAAGACCGTGTTCCACTGCTTCTCCGGCGGTCCCGACCTCGCCCGGCTCTGCGCGGAGCGCGGCTGGTACATGTCGTTCGCCGGCACCGTGACGTTCAAGAACGCGGCCCCCCTGCGCGCCGCGCTCGAGGTCGCACCGCGTCACCTGATCATGGTCGAGACCGACGCCCCGTACCTCACGCCGACGCCGTTCCGCGGTCGCCCGAACGCGCCGTACCTCATCCCGCTCACCCTCCGGTCGATGGCCGAGACCCTCGGGACCGACGCCTCGATGCTCGCGGCACAGATCGCCTCGACCACCGAGCTCGTCTACGGCGCGTGGGACGCCGAGCCCGTGACGGTGGAGCAGTAGTGGCATCGCTCCTCGGCCCGGCGGAGATCCGGGACCTCGCGGCCCAGCTCGACGTCACGCCGACGAAGAAGCTCGGCCAGAACTTCGTGCACGACGCGAACACGGTCCGTCGCATCGTGGCGTCCGGTCGGGTCACCGCCGACTCGAAGGTGCTCGAGATCGGTCCCGGTCTCGGCTCGCTGACGCTCGGGTTGACCGAGACGGGCGCGTCCGTCACCGCGGTGGAGATCGACGGCCGGCTCGCCGCACAGCTGCCGACCACGGTCGCCACGATGCAACCGGCGGCCCGGCTCGAGGTCATCCACCAGGACGCCCTCACCGTCGCCGCGACGGACCTGCCCGAGGCGCCCACGCACGTCGTCGCGAACCTGCCCTACAACGTCTCCGTCCCGGTGCTGCTCCACCTGCTGGCGACCTTCCCGTCGATCGAACGGGCGCTCGTCATGGTGCAGGCCGAGGTCGGCTACCGCATCGCCGCGGGCCCCGGCAGCAAGGTCTACGGGGCGCCGAGCGTGAAGGCCGCCTGGTACGGGTCGTGGTCGATCGCCGGACAGGTCAGCCGGCAGGTGTTCTGGCCGGTGCCGAACGTCGACAGCGTGCTCGTCGGGTTCGACCGGCACGACCCGCCCGGGGACGAAGCACTGCGGGCGCAGGTCTTCGCGCTCGTCGACGGGGCGTTCCAGCAGCGGCGGAAGATGCTCCGCCAGAGCCTCTCCGGTGTCCTCGGCAGCAGTGCCCGGGCGTCGGAACTCCTCACCGCCGGCGGGGTCGACCCGACGGCTCGGGGCGAGATGCTCAGCGCCGACGACTTCGTGCGCCTCGGCCGGACGGTCCTCGCCGCGGCGGAGTGACCCCGGCGGCCGCGTCCGCCGTCGTGCTCCAGTGCCCGGGGCGCTGGAACCCCTCCGGCAGGACCGTGGCCGCGTCGCCCCGCGCCGCGTTGACCTGCATCTGCGTGAGGAACACCGCGCCACGGAGATCGGTGCCGCGCAGGTCCGCGTCGCGGAGGTCCACGCCGAGCAGGTCGCAGCGCTCCAACCGGGCGCCCCGGAGGTCTGCTGCGATGGCGAGCGACCCGCGCAGCGTCGCCCCGCGCAGGTCGGCCCCGCGCAGGTCCGCGCCGACGAGGTCCGTCCCCGGACCGACCCGCTGTGCGTGGGCACCGACCGGACCCTGCCGACGCGCGATCGCACTCGCGTCGAGCAGGAGCGGACGGGCGCGGTCGTACTCCGCGTCGACGTCGAGGGTGGTGAGGTCCTCCGGCGTTCCGTCGCTCAGCAGGCGGACGTGCTCGAAGGCCGCGACCCAGGAGGTCTCATCGTGTGTCGCTCGCACGAGGGTGATCGCCTCGTCGAGGTACCGCAGGAGGTCGTGGAGTCGTCGGACGATCGGGAACGTGGCGAACATGGACCGCCGCGTCTCGGGGTCGTCGCGCCACGAGCGGCCCGCGAAGGTGTGCCGGGAGACTTTCTGCCCGGCCCCCGAGCAGTCGAACACCGTGCAGCCGGAGAAGCCCCGCTCACGCAGGTGCGGGTGGATCCGGCAGCCGTCCGCGTCGTCGAGGTTCGTGCACGGGTCGCCGGCGTCCTTGTCGAACGGGAAGTCCGCGGACTTCGCGAACGCCAGGGCGACGCAGCACAGGCCGAAGCAGTTCGCGCAGTCGGCGCCGAGGTCCTCTCGTCGCCCCAGCTCGACCCGCGTCCGCGTCGCCATCAGTGGTCGTTGACCCGGACGACCGTCCCACCGGTCAGCGACAGCAACTGCTCGAAGGTCAGGGGGAGCACGCTGTTCGCGGTCCCCGCCGCCGACCAGACCGTGTCGTACTCGCGGAGCGCCTCGTCGACCACCGTGCGGATCGGGGCCGGGTGCCCGACGGGGGAGACGCCGCCGATCGGCTGCCCGGTGATCTCGCGGACCTGCTTCGCGGTGGCCATGGTGAGCTCGGTCGCGTCGATCTGGGCGGCGAGCAGGTCGGTGTCGACCCGGTGCCGGCCGGACGTCATCGCGAGTAGGGGTTCCCCGTCGGCCAGGAACAGCAGGCTGCTCGCGATCGCTCCCGGTTCGGTGCCGAGCGCGGCGGCGGCCTGCGCGGCGCTGTGGGTCGAGTCGGGGAGTTCCCGGGCGGTCGCGTCGATGCCGGCTTCGGCGACGATGCGCTGGACGGTGGCGAGGCGGTCGTTCATCACCGTCCATCCTCGTGGGAAGCGGTGTCGAGCGCGAGCACCTGCCCCGAAGTCATGGAAATCCAACATGTTTGCAGACCGGCTCCGTGCCCGCCTACGGTCGTCCCCACGAACCGAAGGAGACACCATGACCAGCACCCGTCGTCCGCATTTCGCACATCGCACGCTCACTCCTGCTGAGATCGAAGCACGTCGTACCCGACCGACCGGCACCCCGGCGGAACGCGCACAACGGGTCCGCGAGATCCTCAGCACGTCGACCTTCACGATCGCTCCCCGTCCCACTCGTCACGCCTGGCGGGGTGTCCGAGGACATGCCGCTGGAGTTCGCTCCGATCGACGAGCCGTACCGTGTCTTCCCGATGGAGGACGTGGCGCGGATGCCCGCTGCGGTGGTGCTCGAGCGGAGCTTCGTCGTCGCCGCACTCGAGCGCAGCGCTCCTGGGCACGACTCGGCCGCCGGCTTCCTCGAACGGATGGTGCTGGCGGACACGACGCTGTTCTGCAACGACGTCCTCGAGCTCCAGCTCCAGGACGCTGCCTTCGACCTCGCCCTCCGAGAAGTCCGTCTCACGGGGACACGCTCGGAGGCATCCGTCTGCTCACACCGCTGCTCGAGGACGTCATGTACTACCGCGAGCGCTTCGGTCTCCCCGCCCTCGACTCGGTCCAGGCGGCGATGGTGATGGCGTCCGGCGCGGACGGCATCGTGACCGTCGACCAGTACTTCGGAGAGGTCGATCCCTCGCTGCTCCCGATCTTCACACCCCAGCAGTTCGTCCGTGGCACCCGAGCGCGTCGACGCTCGAGCGGCTGGACGAGTCCCTGACGAGAGCACGAGCGTGATGCGATCGCACCGCCCCTACGATGGCGGCATGACCGACGGGACGGTGCGATCGCACGCGCAGGGGATGGCCGCCGACAACGTGCTCGCGGCGACCGGTCGCACGCCGGACGACTGGTACGCCCGCATCGACGAGATCGACGGACGGACGATCGGGCACGCCACCATCGCCGCCTGGATCGTCGAACAGGGCGTCGAGCCGTGGTGGGCGCAGGGCGTCACGATCGGGTACGAGCAGGCGCGGGGCCTCCGGATCCCCGGGCAACGATCGGACGGCTCGTTCGCGGTGTCGGCGTCGCGCCAGGTGCCCGGGGAGCGCGAGACGGTGCTCGACGGGGTCGTGCCGGTCTGCACGACGGCGTTCGGGTTCGCCCCGACCTCGGAACGCCGGGGTGGGAAGCGGCCGTCGGCGCGGTGGATGTTCCCCGATCGCGAGTCGGTGCTGCTCACCATCGAGGACGGCTCCCGGGCGGGCACGGTCCGGATCGCCGTGCAGCGGGAACGGCTCACCGGACCGGAACGCATGCCCGTCGCCAAGGCGGAGCTCCAGGACTTGCTCGCGGCACTCTGAACCGGGGTCCCGAACGGGGCACGCGCGGATCGACCGGATGGCCCTAGGCTTCGACGGGTGTCTGCACCGCGTTCCCGTTCCGCACTCGTCCTCCTGCTCACGGCAGTGGTCGCAGGGTGCGCCATCGTGGTCTTCGCCGTGCTCGCGCTGCTCCGGGATCCGTCCGACGCCGCCGCGTGGGTGGCCGTCGTGCTGGGCGGGCTGTTCGTCGCGTGGGGGATCACGTTCGACCGCCTTCCCGACGATGACGATGACGGCGACGGCGACGGCGACCACCACGACCACGACCACGACCACAGCCACGACCAGGGCTGGACGCCCCGCCGCCTCAACGCCGCCCTGTCGACCGGCCTGGCGATGACCGGCGCGTACGTCGTGATCCGCGCGCTCGACCGCCCGGTCGACACGGCGCTGGTCGGGGCCCTCGCGTGGCCGGCCTGGCGACTCGTCAACCGGATCCTCGACGGCGTGATCCGACGGCGCGGAGCCCGCGGCGAGGCGGACGGCGCCACCGACTGAGCGAGGCGGACTGCGCCCCCGCCGACCCGCCAGCGGAGGCCGGCGAGCCGGTCGTCAGTGCCCCCGCGACGCCAGCGCCTCGATGAGCTGCTGCTGCGTCCCGTCCCGCTCCGACCACCGCAGCGGCAGCACGTTCTGCACCAGGATCTCCGGCGCGGCGCCGGCCTGCAGCAGCGACACCACCTCGTCGAGGAACGAGGACAGCGGCATCCCGCCGAAGTCGACGCCCTCGCCCATCAGGTCCGTGGCGACCGCCGGCGGCACGAGCTCGAGCACCGAGACGGGTGACCCGGTCAGCTGCTGGCGGAGCGACTGCGTGTACGAGTGCACCGCGGCCTTCGTGGCGCTGTAGGTCGGGGTCGCGGCGAGCGGTGTGTACGCCAGCCCCGACGACACGGTGACGATCGTCGACGCCGGACGACCGAGCAGGTGCGGCAGGAACGCGTCGATGAGGCGGATGGTGCCGAGCAGGTTCGTCTCGACGGTGGCGACGGCGTCGGCCAGGTGCTCCGACGATCGCAGGTCCTCGGCGCGCATGATGCCCGACATCGTGACGAGGGCGTCGAGCGACGGGTAGGCATCGATGACGGAGGCGGCAGCGGCGGTGATCGACGCCGGGTCGGTGACGTCGAGCTCGACGGTGCCGAAGCCGTACTCGTCGTGCAGCGAGTCGAGCAGGGCGCGACGTCGGCCGCCGATGACGACGGTGCTGCCCGCTGCCTGCAGGCGCTGGGCCAGCCCGAGGCCGATGCCCGAGGTCGCGCCGGGGATGAAGACGGTGGAGTTCGTGATGTCCATGACGACCACGATCCACCCGCCCGACCGCCCGAACCAGAGCGCCGTCATCGGGGGACCGCCGATCCCTGGCACGGTCGCCGGGCCCGGTGCACGATGAAGGCATGGACCGCCCCGGGCTCGCCGACTTCCTCCGCCGCCGCCGCGAACTGCTGCGCCCCGAGGACGTCGGGCTCGGTTCCGGACAGCGCCGTCGCACGCCGGGCCTCCGGCGTGAGGAGGTGGCCGCGCTGGCGGGGATGTCCGCCGACTACTACACGCGCCTCGAGCAGCAGCGCGGACCGCAGCCGTCCGAGCAGATGGTGGCGGCGATCGCCCGGGCGCTCCGCTGCAGCCTCGACGAGCGCGACCACCTGTTCCGCCTCGCCGGGCACAACGCGCCCGCTCGGGTCCACCGTTCCGACCACGTCGACCCCGCGATCCTCCGGGTGCTCGACCGCCTCGAGGACACCCCGGCGATCGTGGTGAACGACCTGGGGGAGACCCTCGTCGAGAACCGGCTCGGGGCGGCGCTCCTCGGCACGACCACGGGGTTGCCGGGCAACGAGCGGTACCAGCCGTGGCGCTGGTTCATGACGGGCTACGAACGGGCGAAGTACGCGCCGGAGGAGCACGAGCGGCTCGCCCGGGCACAGGTCGCCGCACTCCGCGCCGCGGTCGGCGCCGCGGGACCGACGGACACCCGGGCAGCGGAGCTCATCGCCGACCTCGAGGCGAACAGCGCGGACTTCCGAGCGCTGTGGTCCCTGCACGAGGTGGCGAGCCGGTGGGAGGACCACAAGACGTTCGTCCACCCCGAGCTCGGTCGCATCACCGTGGACTGCCAGGTGCTCCACACGACGAGCCAGACGCAGGCGCTGCTGCTCTTCACGGCACCGACGGGCAGCGAGGACGCGCAGAAGCTCGAGCTCCTCGGCGTCGTCGGCCAGCAGACCTTCGCCCGCTGACGGAGTAAACCCGCGTCACACACCTGGCGACTCCCGGCAGGCCGTGCCTAGGGTGGCGAGGTGAGCACTCCCCGCGTGTACGTCATCCACGAGAACCCCGAGTGGTTCCCGCCGCTCGCCGCTGCCTTCGAGGCCGAGGGAGTCCCCGTCGAGGAGATCCTCCTCACCGAGGGACAGATCGACCTCGCAGCCGACCCCGAACCGGGCGTGTACTGGTCGCGGATGTCGGCGAGCTCCCACACGCGCGGGCACGAGCACTCGAAGGAGTACACCCGCGCGGTCCTCGGCTGGCTCGAGCGTGCCGGTCGACCGGTCGTCGGCGGCAGCCACGTCCTCGAGCTCGAGGTCTCGAAGGTCGCCCAGCACGGACTGCTCCGGAACGCCGGGTTCGACGTGCCCCGCACCACGGCCGTCTTCGGGCGCACGACGCTCAAGCAGGCGGCCCACGACTTCACCGGCGGCCAGGACGTGCCGTTCATCACGAAGCACAACCAGGGCGGCAAGGGCCTCGGCGTCCGCCGGTTCGACTCGCTTGCCGAGTTCGACGCCTACGTCGACAGCCCGGAGTTCGAGGAGCCCGTCGACGGCATCACCCTGCTGCAGGAGTACCTCACGGCCCGCGAGCCGTTCATCACGCGCGTCGAGTTCGTCGGTGGCGAGTTCGTCTACGCCGTCCGCGTCGACACGAGCGCCGGCAGCTTCGAGCTGTGCCCGGCCGACGCGTGCGAGGTCCCGCAGGTCATCGCGGGTGCTGTCTGCGACGTCCCCGGCACCGAGGCCGCCGGGGCACCCCCGGCGTTCAGCGTCCGCACGGAGGTCACCGCCGAGCACCCGCTCGTCCAGCAGCTCCGCGGGTTCCTCGCGGAGCAGCGGATCCAGATCGCGGGCGTCGAGTTCATGGAGACGACGGACGGTCGCACGGTCGTCTACGACATCAACACGAACACGAACTACAACCCCGCCGTCGAGGAGACGGCGCCGGCCTCCGGCCCGCGCTCCATCGCGCGGTACCTCGGCGGCCTGCTGGAGACGCAGTACGCGGCGCAGCTCACGGCCTGAGAACGCAAGATCCACCGGACTGGAGGCGCGGTGCGGGCCCGCCCCGCGCCTCCAGTCCGTCCCTCCCCACCTCCCCAAGGAACTCACCCCGTGCGATTCGGATACTGGACCCCGCTCTTCGGCGGCTGGCTGCGCAACGTCGACAACGAGAACATGCCGGTCACCTTCGACTACGTGAAGCGGCTGGCGCAGCGCGCCGAGCGGATCGGCTTCGACCTGACGCTCGTGCCGGAGCTCAACCTCAACGACATCAAGGGCACGGCCGCGCCCTCGCTGGAGGCCTGGTCGCTCGCCGCGGCCATCGCGGCGACGACCGAGCGCCTCGAGATCATGGCGGCGATGCGTCCCGGGTACCACCTGCCCGCGGTGACGGCGAAGCAGGCCGCGACGATCGATGACATCTCGTGCGGCCGGTTCACGTTCAACGTGGTGAGCGCGTGGTGGGCGGAAGAGGCCAAGCAGTACGGCGGCATCTTCTCGGAGCACGACGACCGGTACAAGCGCACGGCGGAGTTCGTCGAGATCATGAAGGGGCTCTGGCGGGAGACGCCGTACTCCTTCCACGGCGAGTACTACGACATCGAGAACAGCCACCTCGAGCCGAAGCCCCGGGTCACCCCGCGCATCTACGCCGGCGGCGAGAGCGAGGCCGGCAAGGCGGCGATCACCGGGTACGCCGACGCCTACGTGACCCACGGCGGCACCGTCGAGGAGCTCCGGACGAAGATCGCCGAGATGAAGGAACGCCGTGTCGACGCCGGGCTGTCGCCGTTCGAGGCGTTCGGCATGGCCGCCTACGTCATCGTCCGCGAGACGGAGGAGGAGGCACAGGCCGAGCTCGCCCGGATCACCGACGTGCAGCACGGCAACGCGTACGAGTCGTACCAGGACTTCATCTCGAAGTCGCAGCTCGAGCACGTCCCCTCGCTCGAGGACTACTCGGTGTCGAACCGCGGCCTGCGCCCCGGGTTCGTGGGGACGCCGGAGCAGGTGGCCGCGCGGATCCGCGAGTTCGAGGACGCCGGGGTGGACACGCTGCTGCTGCAGTTCTCGCCGCAGCTCGAGGAGATGGACCGGTTCGGCGAGCAGGTCATCCCGCTCGTCCGGCCGTCCGTGGCCGCGCCGTCCGGGGCGGTCGTCTGATGGGCGACGCCTCCGACGGCACCGAGGCCGGCTGGGCCTTCGAGACCCGGCAGATCCGTGCCGGCTTCCGGGCGGACCCCGGGTTCGGTGCCAACGTGCCGCCGATCGCGCAGAGCGCCGCGTTCGTGTACCCGTCGGGTGAGGACGCGGCCGATCGCTTCATGCTCAACGCGCCCGGTCACACGTACTCGCGGGTGAACAACCCGTCGGCTGCGGCGCTCGAGCGGCGCATCGCGGACCTCGAGGGCGGTGTCGGCGCCCTCGCGCTCGCGTCCGGGCAGGCTGCGACCTCGCTCGCCGTCCTCGGCCTGGCCCGCGCCGGAGACCACATCGTGTCGAGTGCGTCGCTCTACGGCGCGACCTACACGCTCTTCGCCTCCACCCTGGGCGACCTCGGCATCGCGTTCACGTTCGTGCAGGACCCGACCGACCTCGACGAGTGGGCGGCGGCGGTCCGTCCGGAGACGAAGGCGTTCTTCGGCGAGTCGATCCCGAACCCGCGCGGCGACGTCCTCGACTTCGCGGGGGTGGCCGGTGTCGCGCACGAGCACGGCGTGCCGCTCATCGTCGACAACACCATCGCCACGCCCTACCTCGTCCGGCCGATCGAGCACGGTGCGGACATCGTCGTGCACTCGGCGACGAAGTACCTCGCCGGGCACGGCAGCGCCATCGCCGGACTCATCGTCGACAGCGGGAACTTCGACTGGGCGGCGCACGCCGAGCGGTACCCGCAGCTCGCCACGACCGAGCAGTCCGGGTTCGCGAACACGAACTTCGCGGCGAAGTTCGGGCGGCGCGCCTTCATCCAGCGCACCCGCTCG
Source organism: Curtobacterium sp. MCBA15_016 (assembly GCF_001865105.1). NCBI lineage: Bacteria > Bacillati > Actinomycetota > Actinomycetes > Micrococcales > Microbacteriaceae > Curtobacterium > Curtobacterium sp. MCBA15_016. The sequence continues at coordinate 34,942 of NZ_MJGR01000033.1, read as the reverse complement.
AAGCTCTCCGCCGACCTCGGGCCGGCGATCGCACCCTTCAACGCCTTCCTCGTCCTGCAGGGCATCCAGACCCTGTCGCTCCGGATGGACCGGCACGTGTCGAACGCGGCCGCGGTGGCGACGTGGCTCGACGCGCACGACCAGGTGCTCGGCGTGCACTACGCCGGGCTGCCGTCGTCGCCGTGGCACGAACTCGCCCAGCGGTACGTGCCGGCGGGTCCGTCGGCGGTGCTCGCGTTCGACCTCGACGGCGGGGTCGACGCCGGGCGGCGGTTCGTCGCGGCGCTCGAGCTGTTCGACCACGTGTCGAACATCGGCGACGTGCGCTCGCTCGTCGTGCACCCGGCGTCGACGACCCACGTGCAGATGACCTCGGCGGAGCGGGCGGCCGCGGGGGTCGGGGACGGGCTGATCCGGCTGTCCATCGGACTCGAGCACGTGGACGACATCCTCGCGGACCTCGCGCGCGGCTTCGCGGCTGCGTCGGGATAGGTTGGGGGCATGACCACGCTGGCCGCACCGACCCGTGTGCGGACGCGCGCCCCCGGGAAGATCAACGTCTACCTGTCGGTGGGGGCCCTGCAGGACGACGGGTACCACGACGTGGCGACGGCGTACCAGGCGGTCTCGTTGTACGAGGACGTCTCGGCCGAGCCGGCGGACGACTTCTCGGTGACCTTCACCGGGCCGATCGACACCCGGTCGGTGCCGGTCGACGAGTCGAACCTCGCGATCCGGGCCGCGCGCCTCGTGGCCGACGCTGCCGGGTACCGCGGGGGCGTCCGGCTCACCATCGACAAGCAGGTCCCGGTCGCCGGTGGGATGGGCGGTGGATCGGCCGACGCCGCAGCGACCCTGCTCGCCGTCGACACGCTGTGGGGGACCGCGCTCGGGCGTGAGGAACTGCTGCGTCTCGCCGCGCAGCTCGGCGCCGACGTGCCCTTCGCCTTCGCCGGCGGGACCGCGGTCGGGACCGGGCGCGGCGACGAGCTGAGCCCGGCGCTGGCCAAGGGCGAGTTCCACTGGGTGCTCGCCCTGAGCGACGCCGGCCTCTCGACGCCCGCCGTGTACCGGGCCCTCGACGAACACCGTGAGCGGTACCGTGCGGACATCGCGCCGGCACCCACCACGCCCGTGGTCGAGGCGAACGTGCTGCAGGCCCTCCGCGCCGGCGATCCCGACCTGCTCGCGGACTGCTTGCACAACGACCTGCAGGCCCCGGCGATGCGCCTCCAGCCCGCGCTCGCGACGACGCTCGAGATCGGTGAGAAGGCCGGTGCCCTCGCCGGACTGGTGTCGGGCAGCGGGCCGACGGTGGCGTTCCTCGTCGCCGAACGTGATGCCGCGCTCGAGGTGCAGGTCGAGCTCAGCGCCGCCGGCATGGTCGCGGTGCGTGCCGCCGGACCGGTGCACGGCGCCCGCGTCCTGCACTGACCGTCCTGCACCGACGGTGGCACGGCCCCGTCGGACGGCCGCGGGCGGCGGGCCTCGTCCGGTCAGTTCCGGACGTACTCCGTGATGACGACCGTGCCGGTCTTCCAGTGCTCCTTCGCCGTGAAGCCGTGCTCCGCGAGCACCGCGGCGGTCTCCGGCTCGATGTTGCGTGCCTTCACCGTCCCGCCGACGAACCACACCGTGTCGATGTCGCCCAGGCGGCTCGGGATCGTCGTCTCGAGGTCACCGGTCTGGTTCCACAGGACGCCGGACTCGGCTCCGACCTTGCGCACGCCGAGGTCCGTCATGCCCGCGAACGCCGACGGGTAGGAGACGCGGATGACGTCGGCGGTGGTGCCGGGGTGCCCGTAGACGCTGCCGAACACGACACCCTCGTCGGCGTCGGCGCGGTTCGTGCTCCGCTCGGCGATGATCGAGGCGGCACGGGCCCAGGTCGAGTCCTGCTTCGCGAGCGGCTCCTTCACGGCCACGGCCGTCGGCACCGACAGCACGAGGACGGCGGCCACGGCTGCGGCGAGCAGTGCCTTCGGCCGGACCAGCGTCAGGGCGAGGGCGATGAGCAGCGCGACGAACGGCAGGCTGAGGGTGGCGTACTTCGGGGAGTACAGGTGCTTCCCCATCGCCGTGGCGAGCACGAGCGCGGCCGTCGGGATGACGACGAGCGGCACGGCGACGCGGACCGCCTGCGCTCGGACGAGCGACCGGACCGTGGCGGAGCGCCGGTGCGCCTCGACGAGGGCGAACACCGTGCCGACGAGCATGAGCGCCCACGCGCCCGCGGCGTACACGTCGACGCCACCGAACCACGCCGTGGCGAACACCTGCACACCCGTGCGCTCGCCGATGCCGGCGATCCACGCGACCTGCTTCGACTGCGAGGCGACCTCGACGACGAGCGGCGAGACGGCCACGGCGGCGAAGGCGGCTGCGACGGCCCAGCGGACCAGGACCCCGCGGGTGACGAGCGCCGGACCCAGGTCGTGGCCGCGGCGGGACACCGTGGCGCGACGGACGGCCGCGCGGCGGGCCACCAGCGTCCACAGCAGGGTCACGGCGTGCGCGACGACCGCGAGCGAGAGGTAGACGTTGAAGGTCACCGAGACGAGTGCGAGTGCCCCGTAGGCCGCCCACCAGTGCAGGCTGCGACCCGTCCGGGTGCGGCGGACCGCGGTCAGGCCGACGAGGGTGAGGCAGACGGCCAGGGTCGTGATCGTGGCGTACGGCCGACCTTCGGACCCGGCCCACTGCACGCGGGGCAGCGCGAGGAACACGAGCCCGGCGGTGATGCCCAGGCGGAGTCCGCCGAGCCGGCGCCCGAGCGCGACGAGGAGCCCCGCGGCCACGCCGATGGCCAGGGCGCTCGGGAACCGCAGCGTGAACGGTGTGTACCCGACGAGCCAGAACCAGACGTGCATCAGCGAGTAGTAGAGCCCGTGCACGGCGTCGACGCTGTGCAGCTCGGCCCAGAGCTGCGGCCAGGTCCGCTGGGCGCTCGTGACCGTCGCGGCCTCGTCGTACCAGAGCGACGGGACCCAGGCGAAGGCGGCGCAGACGATCACGCCGAACGCGCCGACCGTCAGTTCGGGCGTACGGACGACGGCGGTGCCGATGCTCGACACGAGGCCGCGGAACCAGGAGCGGGAGCGGGCACGGACCGGCGCGATCCCCGACGTTCGGGGGATGCTGATGGTGCCGGTCCGTGGTGCAGTCACGGTGAGGACGGTATCCGCGGCGGCTGGGCAGGTGCCCGGCGTCCCCGCAGCCCAGACTGAGAGTTCCACATACCGGTATCGTGCGGAGGACCATGACGAAGCTCCGCATCCGCGACGCCGCGCGGTACCTCGGCGTCAGCGACGACACCGTCCGGCGGATGGTCGACGCCGGGACCTTCACGCGGGGGACGGACCCCTCCGGACGGACCGTCGTGGACGGGCGGGAACTCGCGGCGCACATCCGCGGCACCGGCGGGCAGCTCGACGACCCGTCGGGGACGAAGAGCTCGGCGCGCAACCGGTTCGTCGGGATCGTCACCGACCTCGTGGTCGACGGCGTGATGGCGCAGGTGGAGCTGCAGAGCGGCCCGCACCGGGTCGTGTCGCTCATGAGCGCCGAGGCCGTCCGCGACCTCGGGCTCGAGGTCGGGACGGTCGCCGTCGCATCGGTCAAGGCGACGATGGTGTCGGTCGAGGTGCCGGCGGAACCGACGGACGCATGACCGACGACCGGCAGACGAGCGACGACCGCCGTCGGTTGCTGTCCCGGACCGCGGCGCTCCAGGGCGCGGGGGACCGGGCCGTCCGGGCGCTGTCCGAGGCGAGCGTCCTCGTCGTCGGTGCCGGTGGCCTCGGCGCGCCCGTGCTCACGTACCTGGCCGGGTCGGGACTCCGACGCGTCACCATCGTCGACCACGACGTCGTCGACACGTCCAACCTGGCACGGCAGACGCTCTTCGCCGCGGCGGACGTCGGCCGACCCAAGGCCGAGTGCGCGGCCGAGCGGGTGCGTGGCGTCGACCCGGAGCTCGAGGTCGTCGCACTCGCCGAGCCCTTCCACGCCGACCACGTCGCGGGCCACGACGTGGTCGTCGACGCCGCGGACAGCGTCGAGGTCACCCGGGCGATCTCGGACGCCTGCTCCACGGCCGGGGTGCCGTTCGTGTGGGGCACGGTCCTCGGCACCGACGGGCAGGTGTCCGTGTTCCACGACGCCGGGCCGGAGCCGATCGACTTCCACGACCTGCACCCGGACGCCCTGCCGGACGAGGGGTCCTGCGCGCTCGACGGCGTGCTGCCCGCGCTGTGCGGCGCCGTCGGCTCGGTGATGGCGGCCCAGGTGACCGCGCTCGTCGCCGGCATCGGGGAGCCGTTGACCGGCCGGTTGCTCACGGTCGACGCGCGACGGTGGCGCTGGACAGAGAGCACGCTGCGACGCGGCCCGGGCTCCCGGCGTCCGGCCCCCGCGGTGGACGAGGCCCCGCCCCGGATCGCCCCGGCGGCACTCGCCGCCCGACTCGACCGGACCGCCGGCGGCAGCGGCGGACCCGTCCTCGTCGACGTCCGCACCCCGGCGGAACGCGCCACCGGGATCGTCGCCGGCAGCCTCCCGCCGGACGACCTCGCCGCAGACGACGACCGACCCGTCGTCGTGGTGTGCGCCAGCGGCGTCCGCGCGACCGCCTGGGCACGCGCAGCCCGTGCCGCAGGTCGTGACGCGACGGTCCTCGACGGTGGGATCCAGGCCTGGGACCGGGAGGGCCTGCCGACGATCCGGCCCACGGCGACCGCAGATGCGGATACGATCGAGCGATGACGACGCACGTGCGGAACGCCGCCTTCTTGATCGCCGCGACCGCCCTCGTCGCCGTCGGCCTCGCCGGCTGCAGCACGGCCGACACGGCCGACACGGCTGGCACGGCCGGCACGACGGACACGACCGCCCCGAGCAGCAGCGCGAGCAGCACGGCCGGGGCCCCGACCGGGAAGATCACCGTCTTCGCCGCGGCGTCGCTCCAGAAGACGTTCACGACCCTCGGTGAGCAGTACGAGGCCGCCCACCCGGGGACCACGATCACCTTCTCGTTCGCCGGCTCGAGCGACCTCGTCACGCAGATCCAGAACGGCGCCCCCGCCGACGTCTTCGCGTCCGCCGACGAGGCGAACATGGACAAGCTCGTGAAGACCGACATCGCCGCCGGTTCGCCGCGGGACTTCGCGACGAACGTCCTCGAGATCGCCGTGGCTCCCGGCAACCCGAAGGGGATCAAGGACCTCGACGACCTGACCGCCTCGGACGTGCAGCTCGTCACCTGCGCCACCCCGGTGCCGTGCGGTGCCGCGACCGCGAAGGTCGAGCAGGCCACCGGTGTCGACCTGCAGCCGGTCAGCGAGGAGCAGTCGGTGACCGACGTCCTCGGCAAGGTCGAGTCCGGCCAGGCGGACGCGGGACTCGTCTACGTGACCGACGTCGAGGGCACCGGCGGCAAGGTCGACGGCGTCCGGTTCGACGCGGCGTCGAAGGCCGTGAACACCTACCCGATCGGTGTCCTGAAGGACGCGTCGAACCCCGACCTCGCGGCGGCGTTCACGGCGTACGTGCGTTCCGACGCCGGCCAGAAGGTGCTCGCCGACGCCGGCTTCGGAGCCCCCTGAGCCGTGCCCGACCACTCTGACCGAACACCCCGGGCGAGCCCGTCCGTCCGCACCCCGGTGCCGTGGTGGCTGCCGGTCCCGGCGGTCCTCGGCGGCCTGTTCGTGGTGGTCCCGGTCCTGGCGATGGTCGGCCGCGTCGACTGGGGGTCGTTCGGCGCACTCGTCACGTCGCCCGCGTCGCTCACCGCCCTCGGACTGAGCCTCGGGACCGCTGCCGCCGCGACGGGCATCGCCTTCGTGCTCGGCTACCCGCTCGCCGTCCTGTTCGCCCGGTCCACGTCGCGGTGGATCGGGGCCGCACGCGCCCTGGTCCTGCTGCCGCTCGTGCTGCCGCCGGTCGTCGGGGGACTGGCCCTGCTCGCGGCGTTCGGTCGGCTCGGCGTCGTCGGGGCGTGGCTCGACGACCACGGTCTCCGGATCGCCTTCACCACGGCCGCGGTCGTGATCGCGCAGACCTTCGTCGCGATGCCGTTCCTGGTGTCCTCGATCGAGGGTGCGCTGCGCGTCGGCGGTGACCGGTTCGAGCGGGTCGCCGCGACGCTCGGCGCGTCCCCGACCCGGACGTTCCTGACGGTGACGACACCGCGGGTGCTCCCGGGCATCCTGGCCGGCCTCGTCCTCTGCTTCGCCCGTGCCCTCGGGGAGTTCGGCGCGACCCTCACGTTCGCCGGCAGCCTGCAGGGGGTCACCCGGACGCTGCCCCTCGAGATCTACCTGCAGCGCGAGATCGACCCGGACACCGCGGTCGCGCTGGCGCTCGTGCTGGTCGTCGTCGCGCTGGTGGTCATCGGCGCCTCCGCGCTCCGCACCCGGACGGCACTCGCATGAGCCGCGAGCGTCCGGCGCACAGCGGCCTCCGCGCCCGCGTCGTCGTCCCCGACCGTGGCGTCGACGTCCACCTCGACGTCGCACCGGACGAGTGCGTCGCGCTGGTCGGGCCGAACGGCGCGGGCAAGTCCACGGTCGTCGAGGCCCTCGCGGGACTGCTGCGCATCCGGTCCGGATCGGTCCTGCTCGGCGACCGCGACCTCACGGGCGTCCGAGCGCACCGCCGCGGGGTCGGGCTCGTCGCGCAGCGCGCGGACCTCTTCCCCCACCTGTCGGTCGCCCGCAACGTCGGCTACGGACCGCGTGCGGCCGGTTCCGGGGGCCAGGAGGCGCGGCTCCGCTGCGACGCGGCCCTCGCCGCCGTCGGCGTGGCCGGTCTGGCGGACCGCGCACCGGGGACGCTCTCGGGAGGGCAGGCCCAGCGCGTGGCGATCGCCCGGGCCCTCGCCACCGAGCCGGCGCTCCTGCTGCTCGACGAGCCCACCTCGGCGCTCGACGTCGACGCCCGGGCCGAGGTCCGCTCCGCCCTCGGGACCGCCCGGACCGGTCGACCGACGGTCCTCGTCACGCACGACCCGCTCGAGGCCGTCACCCTCGCGGACCGCATCGTCGTGCTCGAGGGTGGCCGGGTCGCCGAGCAGGGGCCGACCGCCGTCGTCCTCGGGCGTCCGACCAGCGCGTTCGCGGCGTCCTTCTCGGGCCTGACGCTCCTGCGCGGCACCGCCACCCGGGGTGGGATCGCCCTCGACGACGGGGGTGCGCTCGCGTCGTCGACCGGCACCGCGCCTCCTGGCTCGTCCGCCCTCGCCGTCTACCACCCGACGGCCGCCGTCGTGACGCGCGACGGTGCCGGGCCGGAGCGCCGGGTGACCGGACTCGAACCGCGGGACGGGCTCGTCCGGGTGCGGGCCGGCGACCTCGTGGCGGACGTCACGGTCGCGGTGGCTGCGGCGCTGGGGCTCGCGCCGGGGGATGCCGTGCGGATCGCGGTCCCGGCGGACGAACTGACGGTCTACCGGCCGGACGGACCCACGCCGGACTGAGCCGGACACGGCCGCGGGGCACAGGTGCCGGACTCGGCTGCCGGACTCAGTCGCCGGAGTCGGCTGCCGGGCTCAGCCGCCGGAGTCGGCTGCCGGGCTCAGCCGCCGGCGAAGGGCGGCATGACGTCGACGACCGCCACGCCGTCGAGCCCGGTCGCCCGGTCGCGCGTCGTCACCCCGTCGACGAGGTACGAGCAGCGCTCCTGCAGCGCCCGCCACCGATCGGGGTCGTCCGCCGTCACCGACCGCAGGGCCTCGTCGAGCGTCGCTGCCTGCACGGCGACGTCGTCCACGCCCACCGCTGCCCGTGCCGCGGCGAAGAACCGGATCGTCGTCACCGTCATCCGCCGATCGCGCTCATGCCCCGGGTGGGGTGCACCAGGTCGTCGCTGTCGTCGCCGTGGTCGCGGGGCTTCGCCCACATCGCCAGGCGCCAGAGCTCGGCGACCTCGTCGTCGGAGGCACCCTGGCGCATCGGGCCGAGCACGTCGGTCTCGTCGTCCGAGAAGAGGCAGCTGCGGACGTTGCCGTCGGCCGTCAGACGGGTGCGGGTGCAGTCGGCGCAGAACGACTCGGTGATGCTCGCGATGATGCCGATCGTGCCGAGCTCCGCACCGACGCCGCCGTCGGCCGTCCGTGCGAGCACCCGGAAGCGCTCGGCCGGGGCGCCGTCACGGGGCGCCTCGTCCGGCACCAGGGCGAAGGACTCGGACAGCATCGCCCGGGTCTCGGCCGCGGTCACCATCGACGTGCGGTCCCAGGCGTGGTCGGGGTCGAGCGGCATCTGCTCGATGAACCGGAGCTCGTAGCCGCGGTCGAGGCACCACCGCATGAGGTCCGGCGCCAGGTGGTCGTTCACGCCCCGCAGCAGCACCGCGTTGACCTTGATCGCGAGCTCCGCTGCCCGGGCGGCCTCGAGCCCGGCGATGACCTTGTCGAGGAACGGGCGGCGGGTGACGGTGGTGAAGACGTCCGGGTCGACGGTGTCGAGTGACACGTTCACGCGTCGGAGGCCGGCGTCGTACAGGGCGGCTGCGCGGTGGGCGAGCCCGATCGCGTTCGTGGTGAGCGACAGCTCCGGGGCGTCGGGGAGCGCGGCGCACCGGGCGATCACGTCGACGAGGTCGTGGCGGAGCATCGGCTCACCGCCGGTGAAGCGGACCTTGCGCACGCCGAAGCGGTCGGTCGCGAGCCGGACGAGCCGCTCGATCTCGGCCGCGGTCATGAGTGCGTCGTCGGGGGCGAACGGCAGCCCGGCCGCCGGCATGCAGTAGGTGCAGCGCAGGTTGCAGCGCTCGGTGAGCGATACGCGCAGGTCGACCGCGCGCCGCCCGAACCGGTCGAGCAGGCCGCCGGTGGAGCCGAGCATGGTCGCGGGTGCCATGTGCGTCAGCGTACGGGGTCGGCGGGTCCTCCACCTGATGACATCGCGAGCGCTCGTTCCCGGAAGGCGAGCCGGCGCCCCCAGCGCTCCCAGTCGGACCGCCGGGTGCGCACCAGCGTGACCACGATGACCACGACGACCGCGGCGGCGAGCCACCAGCGGTACGCGTCCGCCGACGGCCAGACGCCGCGCAGGGCGATGGCGAGCCCGATCGACAGCCACTCCCAGCGCCCGGAGAGCACCACGAAGGGGATGAGGAGCAGCGCGTACCAGGGGTAGCGCGGGCTCACCGCGAGGAACGTCACGCCGATGAGGAGGACCTCGCCGGACCACGGCCGCGCGGGGTCGGACAGCCGCCACGCCACGAACGCCGCCAGCAGGACGAGCAGTCCGACCACGAGCGTCGCCGCGTCGCCGTGGAAGACGAGTGAGACCAGGGCGAACCGGGAGCCGTCCTCGTAGCCCTCTTCCGACAGGTACCCGGGCAGGTAGCCGAGGACGTCGAGGCCCGTCGTCAGCACGTACGGCACGTAGAGCAGCCCGAACACCGCGATGCCGACCGGGATCGCCCACCAGTTCCGCCACCGACCGAGCAGTGGCGGGTACACGATCGCGGGGATGAGCTTCGTCGCGGTCGCGGCGCCGAGGGCGATCCCGCCCCAGATCGGCCGACCGAATGCGACGAGCACGGCGCCGGCGGTGGCCAGAGCCGCGCCGAGGGCGTCGACGTGCGAGTTGGTGACGGCCTCGGACGCGACGAGCGGGGACCACGCCCACAGTGCGGCCCACCACGTCGGTCGTCCGAGCTTGCGGAGCACGACGACCAGGCCCACGGTGACGCCGAGCGACAGGAGCAGCCCCGCGACCTGGAACGGCATGTACTGCGCGGTGGCCGGCACGAACGCCCGCACCGCCGCGAACCAGAGCTGGGCCATCGGCGGGTAGATCGTCACGACGTCCGGGCGGTTGATCGCGACACAGTGCCCGTCCGCGCCGTCGCCGAGCCCGCGGAACCGGGGTTCGAGCGGCTTGCACGTGCCGTCGACCTTGTCGGGGAAGAGCCAGTCGGGGCGCAGACCGGACAACGCGGTCGACTGCGGCGTGTGCGCGTACGGCGAGATCCCGGCGTGCTGCACGATGCCGTCCCAGGCGTAGCGAGCAGAGTCGGTGCTGGTGTTCGGCGGCCCGGCGATGGCGGCGAGCCCGACCACCAGGCCACCGCCGACCACGAGCCACGTCATCCACTTCGCCGGGACGAACCGCAGCGCGAGCACCGCGAGCGCGAACACCGTCCAAGCGATCAGGGTCCACGCAACGAATGGGGAACGATGACCGGACCGGAGGAACCCCAGATGCGTGACGCCGAAGGCGATGACGCCCGACAGAGCGAGCACGCCGACCACGGCCAGCACGGTCGGCAGGAGTCGGCCGGGGCGAAGTCGTTCACTCATGGTGCGACGAGGCTATCCATGGTCCGCGGGCTGCTCCTGGATGCACGATCCGCGATGGCGTCGCCGAACCGGAACGCGCGGACGGCGGTCGTCCTGGGGCGGTTGCTCGGGGTGGCGTTCCTGGTCTGCTTCGCGACCGGCGTCTACAGCTACTTCCTGCAGCAGCCGCTGCCGTGGATGCGGTTCCCGACCCGTCCCGCGCAGCTCTACCAGTTCACGCAGGGCGTGCACATCACCGCGGGGATCGCGATCATCCCGCTGCTGCTCGCGAAGCTCAACACGGTCATGCCGGCACTCGTGCAGACCCCGCCGGTGCGTGGGCCGCTGCACCTGCTCGAGCGGCTGTCCATCGCGGTGTTCGTGGCGTCGGCGATCGTGCAGGTGACGACGGGCCTGCTCAACACGTACCAGTGGTACCCGTGGCCGTTCCCGTTCAAGCAGGTCCACAACGCGCTCGCGTACGTGCTCATCGGGTCGCTCGTGCTGCACATCGGCGTGAAGCTCCGGCTGATCAGCCGGTACTGGCGGAAGCGGGACTCGTACGACGAGCACGGCCGGTTCGTGGTCGACCCGGCCGCGGGGAGCGAGTTGCTCTCGCCGTCCCAGGAGGCACGGGTCGACCCCGCCACGTCGGCTCCGGCACCGCAGGCGGTCGCGTCCTACCCCCGCGGCATCACCGGCCGCGTGCTCCGCTGGGTCGATGGCGTCCCGGCCGTCCCGGCCGTCCCGGCCGTCCCGGCGGACGCTGCCGAGACTCGTCCCGGCGGACCGGACTCGGCGTCCACGACCCGAGCGGCGTCCGCAGAGCCGAGTCTCGGCGTGCCGCAGGACGGTGCGGCGGAGGCGAGCCGCGCCTCCAGGGCCACGCCGGAGGCGACCGACGGCCGACGTGAGCGGATCGCCCGACGCGGGTTCTTCGCCGGTGTGACCGCCGCGACGGTCGGTGTCGTGGCGTTGACCGCCGGACAGTCGAGCACGCTCGCCGAGCCGTTCAACGTGTTCGGCGCCCGACAGCGGCACCGCGGGCCGAACGACCTGCCGGTCAACCGCACGGCTCGTGCCGCCGGTGTGCTCGCCACCGCCACCGCCGCCGACTGGTCCCTGACCGTCGTCGGGCACGACGTGGTCCGCACCTTCTCGCGTGCCGAGCTCGTGGCGCTCGGCACCGCCGAGGCCGAGCTCCCGATCTCCTGCGTCGAGGGCTGGAGCCAGATGGCGACCTGGAAGGGCGTGCGGATGCGCGACCTGCTCGGCGCCGTGCAGGCGGCGCCGGGGTCGCACGTGCGGGTGACGAGCCTCGAGCGGCACGGCGGCTACCGCATCATGGACATGGGCCCCGAGTACGCCGAGGACCCGACGACGCTCGTCGCGCTCGAGCTGAACGGCGCGACACTCGACCTCGACCACGGGTTCCCGGCGCGGATCATCGCTCCCGGACGACCCGGTGTGCTGCAGACCAAGTGGATCGAGAAGATCGAGGTGATCGCATGAGGGCCGCACGCATCGTGCTCGTCGTGGTCGGGGTGCTCGTCATCGCGTTCGGGGCGTACGTCCTCGTGACGACGGTCCGACCGAACCGGATCTGGGGGCTGGCGACCTGGCTCCTCGGGGCCGTGATCCTGCACGACGCGATCCTGTCGCCGTTCGTCGTCGGAGTGGGGCTCCTGCTCCGCCGGACCGGGCGGACGCTGCGGGCCTGGGCGCTCGTCGTCGTGCAGGCGGTCGTCGTGCTCGGGAGCGTCCTCGCGCTCGTGGTCCTGCCGGAGATCGCGGCGAAGGCGCACGGGCAGAAGAACCCGACGGTGCTGCCGTTCGACTACGGCGCGCGGCTGCTCCTCGTCGAGGGGGTCCTGCTGCTCGTCGTCGTGGCGGTGCTCGTGGTCGCCGCACGTCGTCCGGCACGCGTTCGCGCGAGTACTGGTTGAACCGACAACCTTTCGGTAGACTCGACGCATGACCGACGACACCCCGTGGCTCACCCGCGACCAGCTGCGCGCGTGGATGAAGCTCGTCGCGGTCATGGAGCTCCTGCCGGCCGCGCTCGACCAGCAGCTCCAGCGCGACGCCGACCTGACGCACTTCGACTACATGGTCATCGCGATGCTCTCCGAGACCGACTCCCGGACGCTCCGGATGTCGGCGCTCGCCTCGGCGACGAACGCCTCGCTGCCGCGGCTGTCCCACGTGGTGTCCCGGCTCGAGAAGCGCGGCCTCGTGGCGCGCTGTCCCTCGACCGACGACCGGCGCGCGACCGACGTCCGGCTGACCGACGCCGGCTACGCGACCATCGTCGACGCGGCGCCCGACCACGTCCGGACCGCCCGTCGCGTGGTGATCGACGCGCTGAGCGACGAGCAGGTCGGGCAGCTCGACGGCATCGCCGCGGCGCTCCTCAGCCGGCTCGACCCCGAGGGACGGTTCGCCGCCCTGACCTACCCGCGCGACGACGACGAGCCCGCCATCTGCGAGGCCCGGCTGACCGGCACGGCCACCGACTGACGCCACCGTCACGCACGCCTGCGGGCCGTGGGCGTTGCAATAGGCTCGCCGCATGACCGAGTCCGCCGCGCCGTCCGACACGTACTCCTACCTCGGACCCGCAGGGACCTTCACCGAGGCTGCGCTCAAGCTCGTGGACGCGGCGGCCGGCAAGCCCTGGCGGAGCGTGAACAACGTCGGCGAGGCCCTCGACGACGTCGTCAGCGGCCGGTCGATCGGTGCCGTCATCGCCATCGAGAACAGCGTCGACGGCGGGGTCAGCGCGACGCAGGACGCCCTCGCCCGGATCCCCGGTGTGCGCATCGTGGGGGAGTACCTCGTCCCCGTCGACTTCGTGCTCGTCGCCCGCCCCGGCACCGCGCTCGCCGACGTCCGCACCGTGAACGCCCACCCCGTGGCCTACGCCCAGACCCACAACTGGCTCGAGGCGAACGTCCGCGGCCACGGGCACATCCCGGCGTCCTCGAACGTGGCCGCCGCGGCAGCCCTGCTCGACGAGCACCCCACCGCCGACGCCGCCGTCGCACCCCCGGGGATCACCGACCACTACGCGCTCGAGGTCCTGGCCTCGTCCATCGGGGACAACGCCTCGGCGGTCACCCGGTTCGTGCTCGTGTCGAAGACCCTGGCGCTGCCCGAGCCGACCGGGGCCGACAAGACCAGCGTCATCGTCGAGCTCCCCGCCGACCACCCCGGCGCCCTGGTCGACATGCTCGAGCAGTTCGCGACGCGGGGCATCAACATGGGGTTGCTGTCCTCGCGGCCGATCGGCGACGAGCTCGGGCGGTACCGGTTCGTCATCGACCTCGACGGGCACGTGCGGGACGAGCGCGTGGCGGACGCGCTGCTCGGCCTGCGGCGGTTCAGCCCGCGGGTGACGTTCCTCGGGTCGTACCCGCGGGCCGACGGGGTCCGGCCCGAGGTGCCCGCGCGCTACTCGGACGTCGCGTTCGTCGAGGCGCGCGACTGGCTGCGCGCGATCGTGTCGGGCGAGCCCGAGGCGCGCTGACCGCTGCGCGCTGCGCGCTGCCCCCTCGTGCACCGGCGCGATCTGCTCCCGCACAACCGAAGTCCCTCGGAACCGCGTCGTCGCGTGGTTCCGAGGGACTTTCGTTGTGCGGAGCGCGCACCGCGCCGCGGCGCGCGCGCGGCCCGCGCTACCGCCGGCGGCCGCGGCCCGTCGCCGGCTCGACCGCGGGGATCCGCACGTCCAGCGAGCCCGGGTCGATCTTCGCGCGGAACGCCACGATCTCGCCCACCGGGTCGCCGTCGATCTCGAACTCGTCCGGCTTCGCCAGGCGCAGCGTGAACTCCTCGCCGCGCAGGTACCGCAGCGGGCGCTCCTGCTTCGCGGCCGTGGTGATCCGGCGGCCGATCACGGTGTCGGACAGGGCCGACCGGCGGAACCACCGCAGGATCCCGTTCTCCCAGAACACCCGGGCCGCGATGCGCACCCAGCCGAAGAACCCGCGAGGCCGCATCACGACGATGTCGAACACCCCGTCGTCGATCTCGGCATCGGGCAGGAGCATCGCGTTGGCCTGGAGCATGCCGCAGTTGCCGACGATGACCGAGTGCGCCCGGACCGAGCCGTTGCGTGCCGACTCGTCGAGCCGGTACTTGAACTCGAAGCCGTCGGTGTCCCGGACGGAGCGGAACAGCGAGTCGAGGTAGGCGAGCCACCCGACGCGCTTCTTCAGCTCGGGGCGCGTGTTCGCGAGCATGCGGGCGTCGAGCCCGAGGCCGGCCATCACGACGAAGCCGAACCGGTCGCGGGAGCCGTCGGGACGCTCGACGCCGAGCAGTCCGAAGTCGATCGAACGGTCGTGCCCGGTGAAGATCGCCTTGGCCATCCCGCCGAGGTCGTCCAGCGGCAACTTCATGTTCCGCGCGAGCAGGTTTCCCGTGCCGCTCGGCAGCAGCGCCAGCGAGGCGTCGGACCCGTGCACCACCTCGGCCACGGCGCGGACGGTCCCGTCCCCGCCCGCGGCGGCGACGACGTCGGCACCGGCTTCGAGCGCGGCGCGGGCCATGCCGCCGCCCGGGTCCTCCTCCGTCGTCTCGAACCAGAGGGTCTCGGCCCAGCCGGCCTCCTGCTGGTGCTTCTCGACGGTGCGCTTGAGGGTCGGCAGGTGGACCTTGACCGGGTTGTAGACCACCGCGGCCGTCCGCTGTTCGGTCTGGAGGGCGTCCTGGTCCGCGGGCGCGGTCTCCGAAGGGGTCGACATGCACCAACGGTACCGATCGAAGCCTGGAGGCGCGGGTCGGGCCCGCACCGCGCCTCCAGTCCGTCCGCAACTGCGCCCCTTTAGGATGGTGCGGTGATCGATCCCCAGCTGCTGCGTGACAACCCGGACGTCATCAAGGCCTCGCAGGAGGCGCGCGGCGCCTCCGTCGCCGTCGTCGACGAGGCCGTCGCCGCGGACGCGGCACGGCGGAGCGCGATCACCTCGTTCGAGTCCCTCCGGGCCGAGCAGAACGCCTTCGGCAAGACCGTCGCGAAGGCCCCGAAGGACGAGAAGGCCGCGCTCGTGCAGCAGGCCCAGGCGCTCGCCGCGAAGGTGAAGGAAGCGCAGGCGACCGTCACCGCGGCCGAGGAGTCCTTCAACGCGGTCGTCCGGAGCATCCCGAACGTCGTGCTGCCCGACGTGCCGAAGGGCGGCGAGGACGACTTCGTCACGCTCCGCACCGTCGGCACGAAGCCGGAGTTCGACTTCGAGCCCAAGGACCACGCCGACCTCGGCGAGCACCTCGGCATCATCGACATCCCGCGCGGCGTGAAGGTCTCCGGCTCGCGGTTCTACTTCCTGCGCGGCCTCGGTGCACGGCTCGAGATCGCCCTGATGTCGCTCGGCCTCGACCGTGCGATCGCCGCCGGCTTCGAGCCGCTCATCACCCCGACGCTCGTGCGCCCCGAGACCATGGCCGGCACGGGCTTCCTCGGCGAGCACGCGGCCGAGGTCTACCGGCTCGAGGCGGACGACCTCTACCTGACCGGCACGAGCGAGGTCGCCCTCGCCGGGTTCCACGCCGACGAGATCCTCTCCTTCGACGGTGGCGACGGCCTGCGGTACGCCGGCTGGTCGACCTGCTACCGGCGCGAGGCGGGGTCGGCGGGCAAGGACAACCGCGGCATCCTGCGCGTGCACCAGTTCAACAAGCTCGAGATGTTCGCCTACGTCCACCCGGACCAGGCCGAGGCCGAGCACGCCAAGCTCGTCGGGTACCAGGAGCAGATGCTGCAGGACCTCGGGCTGCACTACCGCGTGATCGACGTGGCGGGTGGCGACCTCGGCACGAGTGCGGCGCGCAAGTACGACATCGAGGCGTGGGTCCCGACGCAGGGTACCTTCCGCGAGCTCACGTCGACGTCGAACTGCACGACGTTCCAGGCCCGTCGCCTCGACATCCGGTACCGCACCGAGAGCGGGAAGACCGCGCCGGTCGCGACCCTGAACGGCACCCTCGCGACCACCCGGTGGATCGTCGCGATCCTCGAGACGCACCAGCAGGCCGACGGCTCGGTCGTCGTGCCCGAGGTCCTCCGTCCCTACCTGGGCGGCGTCGAGGTGATCGAACCCCGATGAGCACGCAGGGTCGGTTCGTCGACGGTTCGGCCGGTGCGGGTGCGCCGGCCCGGACGAAGCGCTGGTTGGTGGCGCTCGACATCGACGGCACCACCATGCGCGAGGACGGTGTCGTCACCGACACCGTGATCGCCGCGCTCCGCGATGCCGAGGCAGCCGGACACGAGGTCATGCTCAGCACCGGTCGCAGCGAGGGCATGACCGTCCCGCTGCTCGACACGCTCGGCATCCAGCCGAAGTACCTCGTCTGCGCGAACGGCGCGCTGACCCTGGGACGCCGGTCCGACGGTTCCTACGAGCGGGTGCACGTCGAGCAGTTCGACCCGAGCGAGGTCCTCCGGACGATCCACGGCGCCCTCGAGAACGCCGCGTTCGGCGTCGAGGACCAGACCGGGCACTTCCTGCTCTCCGGCAACTTCCCCGACGACACGATGACCGTCGCCGGCGAGCACGTCCCGTTCGAACGGCTGCTCGGCGTCGAGGCGACCCGTGTCGTCGTCATCTCGCCCGGCCACGACACCGAGGACTTCCTGCAGATCGTCGAGCGGATGGGGTTGCACAAGGTCTCGTACTCGGTGGGGTGGACGTCGTGGCTCGACATCGCACCCGAGGGCGTGACGAAGGCCACCGCGATGGAGCGGGTCCGTGAGTGGCTCGACATCCCGCGCTCCCGCGTGTTCGCCGCGGGGGACGGTCGGAACGACATCGACATGCTCCGGTGGGCCTCGACCTCGGGGCGCGGCGTCGTCATGGGGCAGGCACCCGAGGACGTCGTGGACGCGGGCAACGAGCTCACGGGCGGCGTGACCGACGACGGCCTGGCGGCTGCGCTCGACTCCCTGCCGCGCTAGCCCGGTAGACTTCCCGGGACGCGATCACGTCTCGCCACGTGGTCGCGTCGCTGGAGGGTTGTCCGAGCGGCCGATGGAGCCTGTCTTGAAAACAGGTGGGCAGAGATGTCTCGTGGGTTCGAATCCCACACCCTCCGCCATGGACACACGCCTGCGTCTGATCCGCGTCGACGACGCCGCGACGCTCGCGGCCGTCGTCAGTGCGAGCGCTGACCACCTGCGGCCGTGGGAACCGACCCGTTCGCCCGCCTACTTCACCGAGGCGGGGCAGCACGACGTCATCGTCCAGGCCCTCGCGGCCGAGCGTGCCGGCACGTCCGTCCCGTTCGTGATCGAGTCGGTCGACGGTGAGCTGCTCGGCCGGATCACGCTGAGCGGCATCACCCGCGGTGCCCTGCAGTCGTGTGCGATGGGGTACTGGATCCGCGCCGACCGGACCCGGCAGGGACATGCCTCCCGGGCGGTCCGGGCGGCTGCGGCGCACGCGTTCGAGGTGCTGCGGCTCCACCGTGTCCAGGCGGAGACCCTGCCCGAGAACGTGGGCTCGCAGCGTGCACTGCAGGCAGCGGGGTTCACGCGCTACGGCCTGGCACCCGAGTACCTCAAGATCGCCGGGGCGTGGCGCGACCACGTCATGTTCCAGCTCCTCGCTCCGACCGACCGGTGAGCCCCCGGTTCAGCTGACGAGCCCCGTCACCACGTCGTGCACCACCCGGGCGGCACGGGCGGCCGCATCGTCGAGGTGCTCCTTGAACTCGTCGCCGTCCGGCGCGCACAGGTCGCTGATGCACCGCACGGACACGAACGGCATGGCGTGGACGTGCGCGAACTGCGCGATCGCCGCCGACTCCATGTCGACCGCCGCAACCGTGGGGAACGCCGTCCGGAGCAGACGCGCTCGACCCTCGGTGACGAAGATCTCGCTCGAGCCGATCGTGGCCGAGCGGAGGCGGTACCCGGCGTCCGAGGCGAGTGCCAGCTCGACGAGCCGGTCGTCGGGCTCGTACCCGGTGGGCATGCCCGGGACCTGGCCGAGCGCGTACCCGAACGCCGTCGCGTCGGCGTTGAGGTTGACGTAGCGGTCCCCGACGACGACGTCGCCGATCTCGACGCCGTGCATCAGCCCACCGGCCGTCCCGACGCTGATCACCGGGATGCCGGAGCCGAAGTCGTGGAAGGCGTGGGCGACCGCTGCCGTGGCGTTCGTGAACCCGATGCCGCTGCGGCGCACGGCTACCGTGGCGCCACCGACGTCGAGCAGGTGGTGTTCGTCGTGCCCGCCGACCGGACCGTCGAGGATCGGGACGCCACCGAGGAGCCCGGCGAACGCGGACACCTCTTCGCTCATGGCGGCGATGACGACCGCGATCGGGGGAGGGAGTTGCACTGATCGATGATCGCACGGGCCGCCGACCGTCGGGACACCGGGACGCGTACCGTGCACCGTGCGCGAGGAGATCCAGGGGGCGGTGTGGTCGAGGTCGTCGAGTACCGGGCGGAGTGGCCGCGGCGCTTCGAGGCGCTGCGGACGACGTACGGCGCGGCGCTCCTCGCCGCCGGCGTCCCGCACCGCATCGAGCACGTCGGGAGCACGGCGGTGCCCGGCCTCGCGGCGAAGCCCGTCATCGACGTCGACGTGGTCGTCGGGGCGGCGGACGTGCCCGCGGCCGTCGAGGCCCTCGCTGCGATCGGCTTCGTGCCGCGCGGCGACCTCGGCATCCCGGGGCGGCAGGCGTTCCGCACGCCCGAGCGCTTCGCCCCGAGCAACACCTACGTCGTGGTCGAAGGATCGCTCGCGCTCCGCAACCACCTCGGCGTGCGCGATGTCCTGCGCGCGGACGACGCACTCCGCGAGGAGTACGCCGCCGTGAAGCGTCGGGCTGCCGCCGAGGCGCTGGACATCGACGACTACCTCGTGCGCAAGACCGCGGTGCTCGACCGGGTGCTGCGCGCGGCAGGCCTCACCGCCTCCGAGCGTGCGTCGATCGCCGATGCCACCGCGGGCATCGCCGGCCGAGGCGCCCACGGCTGACCCCGGACGCGCGGGTGTGACCCGACCGGCAGGGATCGGCCGACTCGCGGCGGTCGTGCGCGTGTCGTCCCGCCGTCGTGACCGTTCCGGTTCGCGGATCACGGGATTCGCGAACCGGAACGGTCACGCGGCCCGCGGAACCGGCCGTGCCGCCGCGTTCCGACGCTTCAGCGCGCCGCGGCGTGTCCCGACGCCTCGCCGCCGCGTGTCCCGACGCCTCGCCGTCGCACGGAACGGCGGCCCGGGTCGCGAGCACCGCCGAGCCCATCGACAGCGAAGGCGTCAGGCCGACGCCAGCGCCGGGTAGAGCGCGGTGAGCGGGGCGCTCAGTCCGGCGCGGACGTCGCGGCTGACCTGGTCGGCCAGGACCTCGTGCTCGCCGGCCTCGAGGGCGTCGTAGATCGCCGCCACGATGTCCGCCGGGTCGGCCTTCTCGACGTCGAGGTCGGCCGTCATGCCGGTGTCCGTGTAACCGAGGTGCGCTCCGAGGACCTGGGTCCCCTGGGGTGCGAGCTCGAGGCGCAGGGAGTTCGTGATCGACCAGAACGCGGCCTTCGAGGCGGAGTAGCCCCCGGCCAGCGCGATCCAGCTGAGCACCGAGTGCACGTCGACGAGCGCGCCCCCGGCCAGCGACGGCGCGAAGGCCTTGGCGACCCGGAGCGCACCGAAGACGTTCGTGGCGAAGACGCGCTCGACCTCGTCGACCGAGGTCTCGAGGAGCGGCGCGGAGCCACCGATGCCGGCGTTGTTCACGACGATCGTGGCATCGGCTGCTGCGCGGGCGGCGGCGTTGACGCTCGCCTGGTCGGTGACGTCGAGGGCGAGCGGCACGATGCGCTCGTCGTCCCAGGTGCGCGGGGTCCTGGCCGTGGCGTAGACCTTGGCGGCACCGCGGTCGAGGGCCTGCTGGACGAACGCGGCGCCGAGGCCGCCGTTCGCTCCGGTGACGAGGACGGTCGCGTCGGTGAGGGTGGTCATGATGGGCTCCTGTCGAAGAAGGGTGGGTACGGAAAGTGAACCTAGCACGGTGTGTCTGGATTCCGAACCCAGGTAGGATGAACACATGCTCGGCATCCTCGGCGGCGACGAGCGCTGCCCCATCGCGCGGTCCCTCGACGTCCTCGGCGAGAAGTGGACGCTCATGATCGTCCGCGACGCCCTCGCGGGGTCGACCCGCTTCAGCCAGTTCCAGCAGAGCCTCGGGGTCCCGCGGGAGGTCCTCACGGCGCGCCTCGGCTCCCTCGTCGAGGGCGGCGTGCTCGAACGCCACGCCTACAAGCCGGACGGTGGACGGGTCCGTGACGAGTACGTCCTCACCGAGGCCGGCCGCGACCTCTCGCTCGTGCTGCTCGCTCTCGGCGGGTGGGCGGACCGGCACCGGCCGTCCGAGCGCACGTCCGACCTCCGCTTCGTCGAGGCGGCCACCGGCGAGCCGGTCGAAGCGGTCGCCGTGACGCGCAGCGGGCACCGCCGCGTCGCGCTCGACGCGCTCGACGCGGTCATGGAGGGCTGATGGTGCGAGCAGGCGGACTGGCGTGACCAGCGTCGGACGGGAGGCGCGGGTCGGCCCCGCACCGCGCCTCCTGGACCGCAGGCGGGTGCGTCAGCGACGCACGCCGCACCCGCAACTGGCGCCGAGCACCAACTCGGCGGGGACGAGGTCCCGGTGCCACTGGTTGTCCGCGTCGAGGCCGAGCACCCGGTCGACGGCGGCGGTCGCCATCGTCTCGATCGGCTGCCGGACCGTGGTGAGCTGCGGGTTCGTGTAGTCGGCCTCGACCGCGCCGTCGAAGGAGACGATCGCGACGTCGTCGGGCGCGGACAGTCCGAGCTCGAAGAGGGCGCGCAGGAGCCCGACCGCCTGCATGTCGGAGCTGACGAAGACCGCTCGGGGGCCGGAGCCCTCGCCGAACATGCGGAGACCGGCCTCGTAGCCGCCCCGTCGGGTGAACTCGCAGCGGACGATCGGGCCGTCGGGCAGCCCGGCGTCGCGGAGTGCTCGCATCCAGCCCTGCTCGCGGAGCTCCATCGAGCCGGCGTGTCCCATGACCAGGCCGATCGAGCGGTAGCCGTGCTCGACGAGGTGCTGCGTGCCGTCGTACGCGCCACGGAGGGCATCGACGCCGATGCTCGCGTAGTCGGGGACCTCGAAGAAGGTGTTGAGCAGGACCATCGGGATGCCGGGGTCCGTCACGGTGGACAGGTCGGGCCGCGTCATGATGCTCGTGACGATGATGCCGTCGACCTGCCGGGCGGAGAGGCTGCGCAGGCGCTCCCGTTCCTGCGCGGCGTCGCCGTCGCTGTTGGCGAGCAGGACGTCGTACCCGCGCGCGGCGGCGGCGTGCGTGACCGCGACGCCGAGCTCGGACCAGAACGGGTTGTCGAGCTCGGGGACGATGAGTCCGAGCATCTTCGAGGACCCGGTGCGGAGGGCCTGGGCGCTCGCGTTCGGGCGGTAGCCGAGGACGCGGATCGCCTCGCGGACGCGTGCCGCGGTGGCCGCTGCGACCGGACGGGGTCCGTCGTGCACGACGTAGCTCACGACGGAGGTGCTCACGCCGGCGTACCGGGCGACGTCGGCGCGGGTGACCGCCCTCGGGGTCGTCGGGACGGTCACGGGTGCCACCTTCGTCGGGTCGGAAGTCGCGTTCGGGTGCCGGCCCGTGCGGACCGACACCCGAACTCCACTTGCTAGTCGCTGGCGATACTAGACGAGCCCACCGCCTCGACCGTCTCCGGGGCGTCGCCGAAGTCCGGCACCTCGAGGCGGACGCCGCCCTGTAGTGCGGACTGGTGGGCGATGATGCCGGGCAGCGTGAACCGGGCGGCGGTCCAGGCGTTCACCGGCGGCAGGGTCCGGTCGACGACGGCGCGGACGAAGTCGTCGGCGAGGAACTGGTGGCTGCCCTCGTGTCCGGTCGGCACGCCGGCGTACTCGGCCGGCAGGCGCGACGTGTCGTGCACGGCCGCGTAGCCGGAGACGAACGCGTCACGGAGCGAGGGGTCGACGCCGGCGAGGCGGGGGTCGTCGAGCTCCATCGTGGCCTGGGTGTCGATCTGGTCGCTGATGTCGTGCGAGTCCTCCTTGTCCTGCCAGACGCTGACCTTGGCGAGCTGCTCGAAGCTCGCCTCGGTGCCGAAGTAGCGGAAGCGGGACTCGCGGATGTGCGACGGGTAGCCGACGCGGCGCATCTCGTTGATCCGCATGACCCCGCCGTTGTCGAGCTCGAACAGGGCGGTGGCGTTCGAGAAGTCGTTGTCGAACTGGCTGACGTCCTTGTCGAAGACCCCGTCGCCGCGGTCGTCCTTGACGCCGATGCAGCTGACGCTGACCGCGTGCCCCGGGATCGCACCGAGGACCCCGCCGACCGAGTGCGTCGGGTAGAGCATGGGCGGGTAGCTGGCGGTGCGCTTCCAGTCCTCGCCGCCGCTGAACTGGTACGCGGCGTAGAAGCCGAGGTCCATGTCGTGCACGTAGTCGCCCTCGGCGTAGAAGACACGGCCGAAGGCACCCTCGGCGACCTTCGAGCGGGCGAACACCGTCGCGGGGTTGTAGTAGCTCGTCTCGCCCATCATGTAGGTGAGTCCGGTCTCGCGGACGGCCTCGATGATGGCCTGGATCTCCTCGACCGAGATCGCCATCGGTACAGCCGAGTACACGTGCTTGCCGGCGCGGAGGGCCTTGACCACGAGCGGCCCGTGCGTCCAGCGCTGCGTGAAGATCGCGACGGCGTCGACGTCCGAGGCGAGCACGGCGTCGAAGTCCGGGAACGTGCCGTCGAGGTGCTGCGACTCGACGAGCTCGGATGCTCGGTCGTCGACGAGGTCGGTGACGAAGACGCGGTCGACGTCCGGGTGCAGCTTGAACAGCTTGGCGAACTGGGGGGCGAACTGGCCCGCGCCGACCATTCCGACAGAGATCATCAGTGACCTTTCCAGGTGGGGGATGCGTCGCCGGGCAGGTCGCTCCGATGCGATCGAGGGACATCCTGACACCGATGTCTACACGTGACAACCCCCGATTCAAACGAAGAAAAAGCCTCTTGCCACCCGCTGTCCCCACGTGTAGATTCCCGGCTCACGGACTGCTGCACGTCAGTCCACCGCAGACGAAGGAGTCGCGATGGCCACCGAGAGCCCTGTGTCGTCACCCTTGACGACGGCCAGCACGAGACGGAGGAGTCGGGCGACCGACCTCGCCCGTGCCGGCACCACCTCCCCGCGACGCCGGCCCAGGAACGACCTCTGGCTGGCGCTGATCTTCATCGCCCCGGCATCGGTCGGCTTCGCCGTGTTCCTCGCGTGGCCCACCGTCCGGGGCATCTACCTCAGCTTCACGTCGTTCAACCTGCTCACACCCCCGGTGTTCACCGGCCTGCAGAACTACGAGCGCCTGGTGCAGGACTCGATCTTCTGGCACTCGATGGCGGTGACGGTCGAGTACGTCCTGCTGAACATCGGGTTCCAGACGATCCTCGCGCTGTTCATCGCCGTGATGATGCACCGCCTCACCAAGTCGACCTTCGTCCGGGGCATCGTCCTCGCGCCGTACCTCGTGTCGAACGTCGTCGCGGCGCTCATCTGGCTGTGGATCCTCGACACGCAGCTCGGCATCGGCAACGAGATCCTGTCGGCGATCGGTGTGGGCCGCATCCCGTTCCTGCAGAGCGACTTCTGGGGCATCCCGACCATCGCGTTCATCAACGTCTGGCGGAACGTCGGCTACACGGCCCTGCTCATCTTCGCGGGCCTGCAGGCGCTGCCGGAGCAGGTGTACGAAGCCGGCCGCATCGACGGCGCCAGCGAGTGGAAGATGTTCTGGCGCATCACCGTGCCGCTGCTCCGACCGATCCTCTCGCTCGTGCTCATCATCACGATCATCGGGTCGTTCCAGGTGTTCGACACCGTCGCCATCGCCACCCAGGGCGGGCCCGCGAACGCCACGAACGTCGTGCAGAACTACATCTACAACCTGGCGTTCGGCCGGTTCCAGTTCGGCTACGCGTCCGCCGTCTCGGTGGCCCTCCTCATCGTCCTCAGCATCATCACGATCATCCAGTACCGACTCTCGCGTTCCGGCGAGAGCGACCTGGACTGACGGCCACAGCACACGGAAGCGAGTCGAAGATGACCAGCACCCTGCCCCCGGTGGTCGAACCGCAGACCACCCGCGCGATCACCACCCGCGGCGGCCCCCGACCGCCTCGTCGGAAGCCCTCCGTCGGACGGGTCATCGCCTGGATCGCGATGATCGCCGTCATCGTCGTGACCCTGTTCCCGTTCTACTGGATCCTCCGTACCGCCCTGTCCTCGAACGGTGCGATCTCGGCCGACCCCACCTCGCTCCTCCCCACGGGATTCAGCCTCGGTGGCTTCGAGCGCGTGTTCGGCCTGCAGTCCACGAAGGAGGCGCTCGCCCAGGGCGGGTCCGGCGCTGCCATCAACTTCTGGCAGTACCTGCTGAACTCGGTGCTCACCGCGACGATGATCACCGTCGGCCAGGTGTTCTTCTCCGCCGGGGCGGCCTACGCGTTCGCGCGGTTGCGGTGGCCCGGGCGCGACCGCGTCTTCGCGGTCTTCCTCGCCGGACTGATGGTGCCGACGATCTTCACGCTCCTGCCGAACTTCACGCTGATCAAGTCGCTCGGCCTGGTCGACACCCTGTTCGGGATCGCCCTGCCGTCGATGCTCATGACGCCGTTCGCGGTGTTCTTCCTCCGGCAGTTCTTCCTCGGGATCTCCCGCGAGGTCGAGGAGGCGGCACTGATCGACGGCGCCGGCAAGGTCCGGGTCTTCTTCCGGCTCATCCTCCCGATGGCCTCCGCCCCGATCGCGACGCTCGCCGTCCTGACGTACATCACGGCGTGGAACGACTACTTCTGGCCGCTGATGGTCTCGTACACCGACAGCTCCCGCGTGCTCACGGTGGCGCTCGGGGTCTTCAAGTCGCAGTCGCCGCAGTCCGGCACCGACTGGGCCGGGCTCATGGCCGCGACGCTCGTGGCGGCGCTCCCGATGATCGTGCTCTTCGGCGTCTTCGCCAAGCGGATCGTCAACTCCATCGGCTTCTCCGGCATCAAGTAGGGATCCGTACATGACGAACTCCATCACCCGCCGTGCTCTCTTCGCCGGCGGAGCGTCCGCCCTGGCGCTCGGTGCGCTCGCCGCCTGCTCCACCACGGGCACCCCGAACCCGCGGAGCGGTGCGACCGGCACGGTGTCCTACTGGCTCTGGGACTCGAACCAGCTGCCGGCGTACCAGGCCGTCGCCAAGGCCTTCGAGCGCGAGAACCCCGGCATCACGATCAGGATCACCCAGCTCGGGTGGGCCGACTACTGGACGAAGCTCACCGCCGGGTTCATCGCCGGCACCGCGCCGGACGTGTTCACGGACCACCTGTCGAAGTTCCCGCAGTTCGCCGACCTCGACGTGCTGTACAAGCTCGACGAGCTCGAGGCGACGTCGGGGATCCGTGACGACGACTACCAGTCCGGGCTCGCCCAGCTCTGGAAGGGGCGGGACGGCCACCGGTACGGCTCGCCGAAGGACTGGGACACGGTCGCGATGTTCTACGACCAGAAGGTCATCGCGAAGGCCGGGTACACCGCCGACGACCTGGCCGCTCTGTCCTGGAACCCCGATGACGGCGGCACCTTCGAGCGCGCCGTCGCGCACCTCACGATCGACGGCAAGGGGCGCCGCGGTGACGAGCCGGGTTTCGACAAGACGGACGTCGCCGTCTACGGGATGAGCGCCAACGGCAGCGGGGGCGACGGGTTCGGGCAGACCCAGTGGTCGCCGTTCACCGGGTCGATCGACTGGTTCTACACGAACAAGAACCCCTGGGGGAACCGGTTCCGCTACGACGACGCCGGGTTCCAGAAGACGATCTCGTGGTACTTCGGGCTCGCCGAGAAGGGCTACATGCCGAAGTACGGGGTCTTCTCCACGACGACCGGACCGGACGTCCAGCTCGGCTCGAAGAAGGTGGCGCTCTCGTTCAACGGCTCGTGGATGATCGGGACGTACGCGAACCTCCCGGGCATCGACGTCGGGATCGCGCCGACGCCGACCGGGCCGATCGGGCACCGCGCGTCGATGTTCAACGGTCTCGGCGACTCGATCACGAAGCAGGCGCGGAACCCGGAGGCAGCGGCGAAGTGGGTCGCGTTCCTCGGCAGCGCTGCCGCCCAGGAGATCGTCGGCCGGGCGGGCATCGTCTTCCCGGCACGCCGATCGGGGACCGACGCAGCGGTGGCGGCGTACGCGAAGCGGGGCCTCGACGTGACGGCCTTCACCGAGCAGGTCGAGGACGGCACGACGTTCCTGTTCCCCGTGACCCGGAACCCGGCCGACGTGCAGGCCCTCGTGCAACCGGCGTTCGACGACATCTACGCGAACGGCAAGCCGATCTCGACGCTGACCGGCGTGAACGAGCAGGTCAACAACCTCCTCGCCCTCACCTGAGCCGCCGTCGGTCGACCGACTGGAGGCGCGCGTCGGGCCCGCACCGCGCCTCCGGTCCGCACGTGGGGGACTGGAGGCGCGGGTCGGGGCCGCACCGCGCCTCC
>NZ_MJGR01000033.1:6546-7688 GCF_001865105.1 Curtobacterium sp. MCBA15_016 | reverse complement strand
CGTGGGGACGCGCACGCTGATGCGCGGACGTGCGCACCCTGACGACGACTGCGCGTGGTGGAACGCGCGCAGTCGTCGTCAGCGCGCGCACTCACGCTCGCGCCCGCTCGCGCCCGTCCGCGCCCGCCCGCGCGCCCTACCGCTCCGGCGTGCGCTGGAACCCGATCTCGAGCAGCAGGTTCGCGTGCGACCGCTGGTCGCCCGTCGCGATGACCAACCCGGTCTCGGGCGCGCGGACCGCGTCGTAGAACGCGAACCGGTCGAGCGCACCGAGCGGCACGTCCGGCCCGAGGATGCGCCGGTAGCCCTCGTGCGCCGCGACGACGGTGTCCGCCGGAGCCTCCATGACCGTCGCCGCCTCGACCGGGACCGCGTCGAGCAGGGTCGTCAGGACCTCGTCGACGTCGAGCAGTCCGGGGCGGAAGTTGAGGTGCACGAGCGCGGCGCCGGGACGCATCGCCGTCGCGAACGGGTAGTTCCCGTCGGCGACCAGCACCTTGGAGCCGTGCCCGAGCGACGCGAGCGCGCTCAGCGTCGGCTGGTGGGTGAGGGTGTAGCGCAGCATCATGCCTCCGTGGGGGTGACGAGTCGGGCGACCGATCCACCGGCGACCAGACGGGGTGCGACGACGACGTCGACGGGGGCCGGGTCGGCGTCGGGGTCCGTCAGGCGCGCGTGGATCAGGTCGGCGGCCCGGACGGCGAGCTCGTGCGTGGGCTGCACGATGACGGTGAGCTTCGGGACGGTGGCCTGGGCGAGTTCGAGGCCGTCGAACCCGAGCACCGAGAGCTCTCGGCCGAGGGTCAGCCCGGACTCGTTCAGCGCGATGACGGCTCCGAGGGTGAGTTCGTAGTTCGCGCAGAAGACCGCTGTCGGTCGGTCCTGCTGCACGAGGAGCCGCTGCATCGCCGCCTGCCCGTGCTGCACCGTGAGGGGCCCCTCGACGACCGAGTCCGGTCCGAGGACACCGCCCTCCCGTTCGACCACCGCACGGAAGCCCGCGGTGCGCTCCCGCATGGTGGAGACCGCGGGGTCGCCCGCGACGACCCCGACCCGGCGGTGTCCGTGGTCGAGCAGGTGGCGGGCGGCGAGGGCGCCCGCGCCCCGGTTGTCGAGGAAGACGCCGTCGGTGGCGAGGGCGT
>NZ_MJGR01000033.1:5057-5909 GCF_001865105.1 Curtobacterium sp. MCBA15_016 | reverse complement strand
CCGTCGGTGGCGAGGGCGTCCGCACGCCAGTCGATCTGCACGACCGGCACCCGCTCGGCCGCACGCGCCAGGGCCTCGACGTCGTGGTCCGACGGCACCGCGATGATGCCGTCCACCATCCGGCTGAGGAGCAGGTCGACCGCGCCCGCTGCGGCGTCCGGGCTCGACGAGACGATGACGCTCGTCCCGTGCGCCCGCAGTGCGCTCTCGACCCCGGCGATCACGGTGAGGTGGAAGTCGTTGTCGAGCGCCGGCAGCAGGACGCCGATCGTGCCGGACCGCCGGGAGCGCAGGCTCCGGGCGAACCCGTTGGGACGGAACCCGAGCGTCGCCGCGGCCCGTTCGATCGCCTGTGCGTTCTCGTCACGGACGGTGCCGCCGTTGTAGAACTTCGAGATCGTCGCGAGCGAGAGCCCCGTCGCCCGCTGCAGGTCCTTGTAGGTCGCCGTCACCCGACGCCCCCGGTGATCGTGCCGTCCTCGTCCCACAGGTCGTGCCAGCTGTCGGCACCCGACCACAGGAACACCTGCCCCTTGATGAGCCGGACGCCGCGATCGACGTCCTGCATCGCCCGGACTTCCTCGTCGGTGAGCGGGTCCGTCAGCGCGCCGTCGAGGTTCGCGCGGTACTGCTCGGGCTTCACCGAGAACGGGATCGGGACCTGCCCGCGTGCGACCGCCCACTTGAGGCAGACCACGGCGGGGTGCACGCCGTGCGCCTCGGCGATCCGCCGGACGACGGGGTGGTCGACGTCCACGGGGTCGTCGTCCTCGCGGTCGCGCTCCGGGCGGGACGGTGACCCGAGCGGCGAGTAGCCCACGGGCTGGATGTCGTTCGCGCGGCAGAAGTCGA
>NZ_MJGR01000033.1:3588-4410 GCF_001865105.1 Curtobacterium sp. MCBA15_016 | reverse complement strand
TTCGCGCGGCAGAAGTCGAACAGCTCCGGTTGCTGGAACGTCGGGTGCAGCTCCATCTCGTTGAGCGCCGGGAGGACCAGGGCGTCGCGGAGCAGCAGCCGCAGCTTCGGGACCGTCGTGTTCGACGTGCCGAGGTGCCGGACCAGTCCAGCGTCGACGAGCCCCTCCAGCGCCCGCCAGAGCGCGAGGTACGCGGCGTGGTCGTAGGGGCGGGCCGACCGGTCGCGGTCCTCGACCGAGGCGTGCGGCGCGTGGTGGTTCGGGAACGGCCAGTGCACGAACACCGCGTCGAGGTGGTCGAGCCGCAGGTCCCGGAGTGATCGCTCGACCGACGCGACCGCATCGGCCGGGTCGTGCGCGTCGTTCCAGACCTTCGACATCACGAAGAGGTCCTCGCGCGGGACACCGCTCGCCGCGATCGCTGCGCCGACCTCGGGCTCGTTGCCGTAGACCGAGGCGCAGTCGACCAACCGGTAGCCGGCGTCGAGGCCGCCGCGGACCGCCGCCGCCACCTCGTCCGGGCCGTACCGGTCGGAGCCGAACGTGCCGAGCCCGATCGTCGGGATGTGCGCACCGGTCCGCAAGGGTCGGCTCGTCAGGACGTCCACGGTGGCCTGCTTCCTGCGCGTCGTCGCGCATCACTCAACGTTTCACCCATGCGGGTGCAATGCACGCTACCGTAGAACCGTCTCCAGGACGAAACGTTTCGCTCGACTCGAGGAGGAGTCATGCCCGAACCCCAAGACCTGCCACGGATCGACCCGGCGGCCCTGCCCGAGCCGGTCGACGTGTCGGACAACTCCGCGGCGCTCGCCGCCGTCG
>NZ_MJGR01000033.1:1983-2913 GCF_001865105.1 Curtobacterium sp. MCBA15_016 | reverse complement strand
CGCCGAGGTCGTCGCCGCCGGCCCGTACGAGGCGACCTGGGAGTCGCTCCGCGGGTACACGCCGCCGCGCTGGTACGAGGACGCCAAGTTCGGGGTCTTCCTGCACTGGGGCGTCTACTCGGTGCCGGCCTTCCGGAACGAGTGGTACTCGCGGGACATGTACCGCGCGGGCACCCCCGAGTTCGAGCACCACGTGGCCACCTACGGACCGCAGTCGGAGTTCGGCTACAAGGACTTCATCCCGTCGTTCACGATGGAGCACTTCGACCCGCAGGACTGGGCGACCCTGTTCCGTCGCGCGGGGGCGCAGTTCGTCGTCCCCGTCGCCGAGCACCACGACGGCTTCGCGATGTACGACACCGACCGCTCCCGGTGGAGCGCGGCGCGGATGGGGCCCGAGCGCGACGTGTTCGGCGACCTGCTCCAGGCGGTCGACGACGCGTTCATGGTCCGCGGTGCTTCCTCGCACCGGGCCGAGCACTGGTTCTTCATGAACGGGGGCGCCCGGTTCGACTCGGACGTGCTCGACCCGCGGTTCATCGACTTCTACGGCCCGGCCCAGCGCGAGGAGACCGCGCCGAACGAGCGACACCTCGAGGACTGGCTGCTCCGGACCGTCGAGGTCATCGACAAGTACCGGCCGCAGGTGCTCTGGTTCGACTGGTGGATCGAGCAGCCAGCGTTCGAGCCGTGGTTGCGCACCCTCGCCGCGTACTACTACAACCGTGCCGCCGAGTGGGGGCGCGAGGTCGTCATCAACTACAAGTGGCAGGCGTTCGCGGACGGCTCTGCCGTCTACGACATCGAGCGCGGTGCGATGGGGGACATCCCACCGGTCGTCTGGCAGAACGACACCTCGGTGTCCAAGTCCGCCTGGTGCTGGATCGAGGGGCACGACTACAAGACCGCGCGCGACCTCGTCGCCGAGCT
>NZ_MJGR01000033.1:912-1298 GCF_001865105.1 Curtobacterium sp. MCBA15_016 | reverse complement strand
CGTCGTCGCGAAGAACGGCGTCCTCCTGCTCAACGTCGGCCCGAAGCCGGACGGCACGATCGCCGAGCCCGAGCAGCGGCTGCTGGAGGGCATCGGCCGGTGGTTGACCGCCAACGGCGAGGCGATCTACGGCACCCGTCCCTGGCGCGTCTTCGGCGAGGGTCCGACGCACGTCCAGGCGGGGTCGTTCGTCGATGGCGCCGCTCCGGCCTACACGTCCGAGGACGTCCGGTTCACCACCCGCCACGACGTCACCGGCGAGTACGTCTACGCGGTCCTGCTCGCCGACCCGGCGGACGGTGTCGCGCGCATCCGCTCGTTCGGCAGCGGGACGAACCTGCTCGGACGGCCGATCCGCAGCGTCGAGGTGCTCGGCGCCGAGGGCG
>NZ_MJGR01000033.1:0-164 GCF_001865105.1 Curtobacterium sp. MCBA15_016 | reverse complement strand
CGCCACGGCGCTCGAGGTCGTGGTGCCGACCGGTACCGATCCCGATTCCGGCCCGGTCGTGAAGGTCTGGCTGCGTCCGGAGGAGCGGCAGGAACGAACCGACTCGCTGCACGGGTGAGCGAGCGGTCCGACGGTGACCACCCTCGGTCTGGAGGCGCGGTGCG
>NZ_MJGR01000032.1:69355-69695 GCF_001865105.1 Curtobacterium sp. MCBA15_016 | reverse complement strand
AGGCGCGGTGCGGGCCCGCATCGCGCCTCCCGACCGGCACACTGGAACCGTGGAACGACGCGCACTGATCCTGGAGGCCGCCGCCCGTGAGTTCGAGCGTGTCGGCTTCGCCGCCACGACGATCGCGGCCGTCGCCCGCGAGGCGGGCGTCTCGCAGGGCGCCCTGCACTTCCACTTCCCCACCAAGCTGTCCCTCGCGCTCGGCGTGATCGACGAACAGAACGTGCGGACGTTCGACGTCGTGAGCCACCACGATGCGTCGCCCGCCGAGGCGCTCGTCCAGGCCTCCCGGGGCATCGCCGGCATGCTGCTGACCGACCCCGTCGTGAGCGCCGGCATC
>NZ_MJGR01000032.1:68152-68683 GCF_001865105.1 Curtobacterium sp. MCBA15_016 | reverse complement strand
GTCGTGAGCGCCGGCATCCGGCTCTCGCTCGAACGCGGCGAGTTCGGTGCCGCGACTGCCGCCTTCTACGACCAGTGGATCGGTGGGATCAGCGACCTGTTCCGCCTCGCGATCGCGAGCGGTGAACTCCGGACGGACCTGACACCCGAGCAGCTCGGCGCGACCGTCGTCCCGATGTTCACCGGGGTCCAGCTCGTCTCGGCGGTGCGGACCGGGCGGCAGGACCTCTTCCCCGCGGTCGCGACGATGTGGCGGATGGTGCTCACCGCCGTCGCGGACCCTCGGCACCGGCCCCGCTTGCTGGGGGTCGTGGCGGACGCGTTCGGCACGGCAGACTGACGCCGTGGACACCAGCGAGCACGGCACCCCTCCGTACGGCGACCCCGCGCTCGCGACGTCCGGGGTCGAGCGGGCGGGGTGGTCTGCGAGCGTCGTCGCGCTGCACGTCGTCGCGACCGTGCTGCTCGCGGTCGGGTTCGTCGCCGTCGCGGTGACGCTCTGGGCCCTGTTCGTCACGGTCGACGACGGCGG
>NZ_MJGR01000032.1:67037-67503 GCF_001865105.1 Curtobacterium sp. MCBA15_016 | reverse complement strand
CGACGACGGCGGCGGCGCGAACATCGGCGCCGGGATCCTCGGGGTGTTCGGCCTGGGCGTCGGTGCGCTCGGGCTGGTCGTGCTCGCCGCTGCGGGCAGTGCGGCCGCGGTCACCCGTGTCCGGCGCCGACGAGCGCACTGACGCGGGACGGCACGGGGGCCGGGCTGCTGCGGGTCAGCGGTCGTGGAGCTCGCGGTCGCGGAACCACTTCAGCAGCCAGGCCGCGCTCGTGCGGTCGAAGGACCGCGGGAAGTCGACGCCGTCGGTGAGGAACGGGCTGAAGCCCTCCTCGGCGGCGATGTCGGAGTCGTCGAGCGACCGGTAGGCCATCGACCAGCCGTCGAACCGACGGCGTTCGATGTCCTCGCGCACGAGGGACTTCACCTCGCCGTGGCGGGGGTCGCGCGCGATCGCGGCGAACCGGTCGTCCACGCTCCACGCCGGGCCCTCGAGCAGCTGCATGAA
>NZ_MJGR01000032.1:64618-66343 GCF_001865105.1 Curtobacterium sp. MCBA15_016 | reverse complement strand
CCCTCGAGCAGCTGCATGAAGCGGCCGTCCTTCGCCAGCAGGATGCCGGAGACGCCCAGCGCCTCGTTCCGGAGCCGCGACCCACGCAGGAGCTCGGTCAGGGCGGCGTCGTCGAAGGGGGTGGCCGCCCGGCTCATGTAGACGATGGAGACGAGCACGGCTCCATCTTGGCGCGGGCCGCCGACGACACGAAATGGTGTCCGCTAGACGTAGTCCCGTCAGTCCGCGGACGGGGCCGGTGCGCCGACCGGGGGCTCCCGCACGTCGAGCGTGGTGCGGTTCCGGGTCGCCGGGGCGGCGAGCAGCGCCACGACGAGGAGTGCGGCGGGGACGAGCATCGCCGCCTGCAGGCCGAGGTGCTCGCCGAGGAACCCGAGGGCCGGAGGACCCGCCAGGAACGCGATGTAACCCGCGGTCGCGACGACGGACACCCGTCGGTCGCCATCGGTCGGGTGGTCGCCGGCGGCCGAGATCGCGAGGGGGAAGCCGAGGGCGATGCCGAGACCCCACACCCCGGCGGCGGCCGCGGTCAGCACGGGGCTCGGCGACACCACGACGAGCAGCACGCCGACGGTGCCGACCGCCGCGCACACCCGGACGACCGGTGCGCGACCGAACCGGGCGACGAGGGGCGTGCCGGCCGTCCGCCCGACGAACATCGCGAGGGCGAAGCCGGTGAAGACGAGGGACCCGACGGCCTCGGGGGCGCCGTGGTCGGTCGTCATGAGCAGCGGGAGCCAGTCGCTCGCGGCACCCTCGGCGAACGCCATCGCCAGGGTGATCACGGCGATGAGCAGCACCTGCACCGTGAGCACGGCCCGGAGCCGCGGAGCCGGTACGGCCGCGGACGACGCCTCGGGCGCAACGCGGGGGACCGGACGGAGGTTCACGGCGGCGAACGCGGCGAGTGCGGCCATGACGACGGTGGCGCCGAGCAGGTGCGCGAGGACCGGCGTCCGGGCAGCGGTCACCGCGATGCCCGCCACCCCGCCGAGGACCGTGCCGAGACTGAAGCAGGCGTGGAGCAGCGGGACGACCGGCCGACCGATCCGCCGTTCGACCGCGGCCGCCTCGACGTTCAGGCCGATCTCGGCGACGCCGGACCCGAAGCCGATGAGGAACAGCCCGCCCCACACCCCGGCGGCGAGCTGCGCGGGGGCGGACAGGGCGACGAGGAGCATGCCGACGACGGGCAGGACCCCGCCGAGGACGATGAGCGGGCGGGTCCCGAGTCGCCGGACGAGCACACCGGCCCCCAGGATCCCGATCATCGAGCCGATCGAGAGCCCGAGGATGACGATGCCCATCGCCTCGATCGAGGCCCCGAGCGCGTCGCGGATCGCGGGCGTGCGGGTGATCCACGAGGCGATCCCGAACCCGGTCATCGTCGACGTGGCGAAGAGTGCCGCGCGGTGGCGCTCGATCATGGGTCCATCAGAACGTCCCACCGTGGTCGAGTCAAGGGAACGGCGCAGACCGCCGGTGCGAGGTCAGCGCAGCATGCCGAGCGAGCGCGCCGTGGACACCGCAGCCGTCCGCGAGGCGACCCCGAGCTTCGAGAACACGTGCACGAGGTGCGACTTGACCGTCGCCTCGCTGATGTGGAGCCGCGCCGCGACCTCGCCGTTCGCAGCGCCGGCGGCGACGAGCTCGAGGACCTCGATCTCCCGCGCCGAGAGCGACACCTGCGGGGTCCGCATCCGGGCCATCAGCCGGCCGGCGATC
>NZ_MJGR01000032.1:63638-63922 GCF_001865105.1 Curtobacterium sp. MCBA15_016 | reverse complement strand
CGGACGCCGCCGCCCGGACGGCCGCGATCAGGTCGTGCGGCGGCGCGTCCTTGAGGAGGTACCCGCTCGCGCCGGCCTCCACCGCGCCGAGGATGTCGCCGTCGGAGTCGTAGTTCGTGAGCACGAGGACGTACGGCGCGGCGTCGAGCGCACGGATCCGCCGGGTCGCTTCGGCACCGGAGGTGTCCTGGCCGAACTGCAGGTCCATCAGGACGAGTTCCGGCGAGAGGTCGGCGGCGAGCTCGACCGCGGTCCCCGGCGTCGCCGCCTCGCCGACGACCTCG
>NZ_MJGR01000032.1:22275-62925 GCF_001865105.1 Curtobacterium sp. MCBA15_016 | reverse complement strand
GACGACCTCGAGGTCGTCCTCCGCGTCGAGCAGCGCGCGCAGGCCGGCCCGCACGACCGGGTGGTCGTCGGCGATCAGGATCCGGATCACGGCACCTCCAGGACGGCGACGAGGGTGGTGCCGCGTCCGGGCGCCGAGTCGATCTCCAGCCGTCCGCCGAACTGGCCGACGCGGTCCCGGGCCGCGCGCAGGCCGAACGAGTCGGACGCGACCGCCCGCGACAGGGCGGTGACCGGGTCGAAACCGACGCCGTCGTCCGAGACCGTCAGTCGCGCCTCCTGGCCGTCGACCGCGAGCGACAGCGCGACGTGCGTGGCGTGCGCGTGCTGCACCACGTTCGCGACCGCGCCCTGGGCGATGCGCAGCAGCGCCGTCTGGACGTCCATCGGCAGCACCACGTCGGGCACGTCGACGGTCACGGTCAGGCCGTCGCCGGACCACTGCTGCTCGGCGAGCCGCCCGAGCGCCGCCGGGAGCCCCTGGTCGAGCGACGGCGGCGTGAGCTCACGGATGAACCGCCGGGTGTCGGCGAGTCCGTCCGCCGCGGTGTCACGTGCGAGCCGGATGTGCTCCAGCCCGGGGCGCTCGCCGTCCGCGCGTTCCGCAGCGTGCAGGAGCATCTGGATGCTCGACAGGCCCTGCGCGACGGTGTCGTGGATCTCGCGGGCGAGGCGAGCCCGCTCGGCGAGGACGCCCTGTTCACGCTCGGTCGCGGCCAGGCGGTCACGGGTCGCGATGAGTTCGGCGACGAGCGCCTCGCGCTCCGAGGCCTCGCGCGCGAGGGCGCGGTACCCGAGCCCGATGAGCAACGCCACACCGGCGCCGACGAGCGGGCCGACGACCCCGCCGACCGTGAACCCGCCGTGCAGACCGAGCGCGACGACCGCGACGAGGGTGGCGACCACGACGGCAACCGGACCGACCACGCGGGGGAGGACGTGCAGGTACAGGAAGAACAGCGGGAAGACGAGGTACGCGGCCTCGGGCACGAGCACCAGCAGGGCGATCCAGACGAGGCTCAGCGCGACGAGCCAGACCGCGCCGGCGATCGCACGACGGCGCTCGGCGGTGCGGGCGGCGACGGCGCCGAGCAGGTAGACGCCGGCGAAGACGACGCTCAGCCCGAGGGGCACCCATGGCCGCGGGCCGTCGCTCACCAGCACACGGATGACGACGAGGGTCAGGAGCGCGGCGGACAGCACGTGCAGGCCGGTCCGGAGACCGACGAAGACCGGGGTGAGCGTGCTGTGCGCCATGACGGTCCCAGCGTACGGAGCCGGGTGCGGGACCGGATCAACCGAAAGTTCGATCGGGGGACCAGTCCGGTCGACGATGTCCGGTGGGACCGGCACGGCGAGGCTGGAGGCGTGGTCGCGGAGGGTCCGTGACCCGGGAAGGGACCATCGTGTTCGTCGCCTGGCGCGACCTCCGGTTCGCTCGCGGACGCTTCGTGCTCATCGGCTCCGTCGTCGCGCTCATCACCCTGCTCGTGGGGTTCCTCGCGGGCCTCACCGGCGGACTCGCCGCCCAGAACGTCTCGGCCGTGCTCGACCTGCCGGGTGACCGACTGGTCCTGCAGCAACCGTCCGACGGGCAGCCGTCCTTCGGCGAGTCGACCATCGGCCAGGAGGCGCGGGTCGGCTGGCAGACGGCGGCCGGCGTCGACGAGGTGGTCCCGGTCGGGATCGTCCAGGGGCGGGCGACGTCGGGTCACGACGACGGGTCGGCGGTCGGGGTCGCCCTGTTCGGGCTGGCGTCCGCCGGCGGCCACGGCGGCCGCGGCGGCTCGGCCGACGCGCGTGGCTCGGTCGCCTCGCTCGCGCCGACGCGGGACGACGAGGTCGGCCTTTCCGCCGGCGCGGCCGCCGACCTCGGGGTCGACGTCGGCGACCACGTGACGATCACGGGCACCACCTACCGGGTCGCCTCCGTCGGCGGCGACGCCTGGTACAGCCACACGCCGGTCCTCGCGATGACCCCGGACGCCTGGTCCGCGGCCGATCGGCGGCTCGGGGGCGACGGCGACCCCACCGTCCTCGCGGTGAGCGGGTCGCCCGACTGGGACGCCGTCGCCACCGCGACCCACACGTCGGCCTCGTCGCACCTCGGCTCGCTCACCGCCCTCGAGACGTTCCGGTCGGAGGTCGGTTCGCTCGCCCTGATGATCGCGATGCTGTTCGGCGTCTCCGCCCTCGTCGTCGGCGCCTTCTTCACGGTGTGGACCATGCAGCGCGCGGGCGACGTCGCCGTCCTGAAGGCACTCGGTGCGAGCACCCGGTCGCTCGTCCGGGACGCCCTCGGCCAGGCGCTCGTCGTGCTCGTCGTCGGCATCGGCGTCGGGACCGCCGCTGTCGTGGGACTCGGGGCGCTCGCCGGCGGTGCGCTGCCGTTCCTGCTCAGCCCGCTCACCACGCTGGTCCCAGCGATCGCGATGGCGGCCCTCGGGCTCGCCGGAGCCGCGGTCGCCCTCCGCACCGTCACCGCCGCCGACCCCCTCACCGCACTCGGGAGCAACCGATGATCACCCTCGACGACGTCACCCTCACCTTCCCCGACGGCGACCGCCACGTCACCGCGGTCGACCACGTCTCGCTGACGGCACGCACCGGCGAGGTCACCGGGATCACCGGCCCCTCCGGCTCCGGCAAGTCCTCGATCCTGGCCGTCGCGGCGACGCTCATCCGGCCGGACTCCGGCCGCGTGGTCATCACCGGTGCGCGGGGCGACGCGGTCGACGCCGCCGCGCTGTCGCGGGACGAGGCCACCGCGCTCCGACGGGAACGCATCGGCATCGTGTTCCAGCAGTCGAACCTGTTGCCGTCGCTGACCGCCCGCGAGCAGCTCCTCGTCATGGCGCACCTCGGCGGCCCGCGGGCCGGGCGGCGGAGTGCGGCGGTCCGCGATCGGGCCGACGACCTGATCGACGCGGTCGGGCTGTCCGGGCACGCCGACAAGCGACCGGCCCAGCTGTCCGGTGGGCAACGGCAGCGGATCGCGATCGCCCGCGCACTCGTGCACGAGCCGGAGGTCCTGCTCGTCGACGAACCCACGAGCGCACTCGACCAGGAGCGCGGCGCGGCGATCATGTCGCTCATCGCGCAGCTGACCCACGAGCGCGGCACCGCGACGCTGCTCGTGACGCACGACCTCGTGCACCGGGGCGCGCTCGACTCGCTCGTGACCGTCGTCGACGGACGGG
Organism: Curtobacterium sp. MCBA15_016; assembly: GCF_001865105.1. NCBI lineage: Bacteria > Bacillati > Actinomycetota > Actinomycetes > Micrococcales > Microbacteriaceae > Curtobacterium > Curtobacterium sp. MCBA15_016. The sequence goes on along the minus strand of NZ_MJGR01000032.1, from coordinate 59,726 downwards.
TGGTGTCCGACGCGGCGACGGGCGACGGGCGCATCGCGGCCTAGGATCGGGCACATGGCGACCGTCCTCCTCGTCCGGCACGGACGCACCACCGCGAACGCGACCGGCGTCCTCGCCGGACGGACGGCAGGGGTGGCGCTCGACGCCGTCGGCCGCGAACAGGCCGCACGGACGGCCGGACGACTCGCCGCGGTCCCGCTCGCCGCGGTCGTGTCCAGCCCGCTCGAACGGTGTCGGCAGACCGCCCGCGCGCTGCTCGGACGCCAGGCGGGCGAGCCGGAGACCCGCATCGAGCGGGCGATCACGGAGTGCGACTACGGCGACTGGCAGGGCCGGAAGCTCGCAGACCTCGCGAAGGAGCCGCTCTGGCGGACGGTCCAGGCGAACCCGAGCGCCGTCGTGTTCCCCGGCGGGGAGTCCATGCAGGGGATGCAGTCGCGCGCCGTCGCCGCCGTCCGCCGGATCGACGCCGAGGTCGAGGCCGCCCACGGTCCGGGCGCCGTCTGGGTCGCGGTGAGCCACGGCGACGTGATCAAGTCCGTGCTCGCCGACGCGCTCGGCATGCACCTCGACCTGTTCCAGCGCATCGCGGTCGGACCGGCGTCGGTGTCCATCGTGCGCTACGGCGAGCACCGTCCCGAGGTCGTCGCCTCGAACACCGAGTCGGGCGACCTGACGTGGCTCGCGGCCGCACCGGCGCCGAGCGCGGACGCCGCGGTCGGGGGCGGCGCCGGCCACGACGACCCCGCCACCGGGCCGGCTCCTGCCGGAGCCTGAACGACTGTCGCCCGGCGCTCCTACAATGCGGGGTATGCCCACCATCGTGCACGGCTTCGACTGGCCGGACCGTCTCGTCGTCGGGACCGTCGGCCGTCCGGGCGAGCGGTCCTTCTACATCCAGGCGCGTGACGGCCGCCGTGTCACGAGCGTCGCGCTCGAGAAGGAGCAGTCGGCCGTCCTCGCGGACAAGATCGACGAGCTCCTGGACGAGGTCGCGACCGTCGAGGACAACCGGTTCAGCGTCCCGCCGTCCGCGCCCGCAGAACTCCGTGACGGTGAACCGCTCGACCAGCCGGTCGAGGCCGAGTTCCGTGCCGGCGCCCTGAGCCTCGGGTTCGACCCCGCCACCGCCCAGGTGGTGATCGAGGCGTACCCCATCGACGACGAGCTCGAGATCGTCGCCGAGACGACCGAGGACGGCGAGGAGATCGAGGCCGTGGTCGAGATCCCCGAGCCCGCCGAGCTGTTCCAGGTGAAGATCCCGGTCGGCACCGCTCGCGCGTTCGTCGAGCGCACGCGGGAGATCGTGGCCGCCGGCCGTCCCCCAGGGGCCGCATGAGCGACGGGTCGCTGTCCATCCGGGCACGCATCCGGGAAGCCTCGAACGCCACCTTCCTCGCCGACCTCGACGGCGAGGCGGTCGTCTACAAGCCGATCGAGGGGGAGCGACCGCTCTGGGACTTCCCGGACGGCACCCTCGCCGATCGAGAGGTCGCGGCGTACCTCGTGTCCGAGGCGTTCGGCTGGGACGTCGTCCCCCCGACGTGGATGGGCGAGGGGCCGTTCGGCCGCGGCATGGTCCAGCGGTGGCAGGACGTCGATCCCGAGCAGGACGCGGTCGACCTCGTCCCCACCGAGGACGCCGAGGCCGAGCTGTCCGGCGACGGCGCACCCCGATGGCGGCCGGTGCTCGAGGCGATCGACGAAGCGGACCGTCCGGTGACCCTCGTGCACGAGGACACGACCGCACTGCGGCGGATGGCGGTGTTCGACGTCGTGGTGAACAACGCCGACCGCAAGGGCGGGCACGTCCTCGCGATGCCGGACGGTCACCGCTTCGGTGTCGACCACGGGCTGACCTTCCACGTCGAGCACAAGCTGCGCTCGGTGCTGTGGGGGTGGATCGGCGAACCGCTCGACGCGGACGAGCTCGAGGGCATCGACCGGGTGACCGACGCGCTGCACGGCGATCTCGGTGCCGCACTCGACGAGCACCTCACGGTGGCGGAGGTCGACACCCTGCGCGCCCGGTGCGCGGCGCTGCGGGCGGTCGGGCTGTTCCCGCCGCCACCGGGACACGGGCCCGCCGTGCCCTGGCCGCTCTTCTAGCGAACCGCTCGGCCGTCGGTGCAGAGATCGGGTCGGCGGGTTCCGTCGGGTGCGGAACCCACCGACCCGTACCGCGTCCCGCCTGCCGGGGCGCGGTGACCCGTGGCGGTCGGACGGAGCGCGCCGTTGCCCTCCGGGACCCCACGGGGGTCGACCGGCCGAGGACGGATCAGGTGCCATCGGTCGGTCATCACCACCTCACCGACGCTGTCGGTGTCCCGACAGCATCGGTTCACCGACGTGGTCGGTTCACCGACGTGGTCGGTTCACCGACGAGGTCGGTCAGGTGGAGCGGTGATCGCGGCCGGGGTCTGGGGCAGCTGTGGCGTCAGCATACGACCGACATCGCCCGAGGAACAGACCCTGCCTTCAGATTGTCCAGTCGTCCCGGAAGAGCGCTCCACCGCGGCGCGATCCCAGGTACGACCCGACCACCGCGACGCCGAGGTCGTCGTTCTCGGGCGCGACGACCTTGCCGTCCACCCGCTTCGCCATCGCGTCGATGAAACGCGCCAGCCCCGGGTCGTCGCCGAGCCGGAAGAACGTCGTCTGCGCGCCGAGCCGTCCGGCGTTCTCGAGCTCCCGGACGGACAGCGCGATCGTGATCGGGTCCGGCGGGTACCCGAACCACACCTGGCCGTTCGGTTCGAGGTGCGAGGTGGGCTCGCCGTCGGTGACGATGAGCAGCACGGGCTGGGCGGTCGGGTGCTTCCGGAAGTGCCGGTTCGCGAGCAGCAGGGCGTGGTGGAGGTTGGTGCCCTTGTCCCACATCGCGTCGAGGCCGACGAGTTGCTCGATCTCCATCACCTCGGCTTCGCGGCCGAAGGCGATGAGCTGCAGGTCGTCGCCGCGGAACCGTGTGGAAACGAGGGTGTGGAGTGCCAGCGCGGTGCGCTTCATCGGCACCCACCGGTCCTCCATCGCCATCGAGAACGAGGTGTCGACGAGCAGGGCGACACAGGCCTGCGTCCGTGCCTCGGTCTCCTGCACCTCGACGTCGTCGATCTCCAGGCGGACGCCGGGGCCCATCCGTCCCGAGGCAGCCGTGCGTGTGAGCGCGTTCGTGATCGACCGGGTGACGTCCCACGGCTCGGTGTCGCCGTACTGCCACTGCCGGGTCGCACCGGAGGGTTCGCCGGACGCACCGGAGCGGCGGAGGTCTCGGGCACCCTGGCGGCCGGACATGCGCTCGGCGACGTCCCGGAGCAGGCTCTTCCCGAGCTGCCGCATCGCCTTCGGGGTGAGCCGGAGCTGCCCGTCGGCACCGCGGCGCATCGCACCGGAGTTGCGCAGGGCCTTCTCGAGCTGCTGCAGGGTCCTCGCGTCGACGACGGCGTCGTTCCCGAGCTGGCGGCCGAGGGCGTCGAGGTCGAGGTCGTCGAGGTCGGAGCCCGGTCCGGCCTGCGCGATCTGGTCGGCCAGGGCGTCGAGGTCGGCGATGTCCTGGAAGACCCCGGTCCCGTCGCCGAGCCCGAGGCCCTGCTCGCCCTCCATCCGCTCGGAGCCGCCCCAGTCCTCGCCCGGCCGGAGCGAGCGGAGGGTGTCGTCGAGCTGGGCGAGCTGTCCCATCAGGTCGGGGGAGCCGAACGCCTGCTGGGCGAGGGCATCGAGTTCGTCGCGCTGCTCCTGGGTCATCGAGTTGCGCATGCGCTGCGCCGCGGCCGCCCGGGCAGCGAGGTCGTCGAGCAGTTCCTCGACGTTCTGCGGGTCCGACGGGAAGTACTGCCCGTGCTCGGCCATGAACGCGTCGAACTGCTCCTGCGTGTCCGTCCCCGCACGGTGGTCCTCGAGCAGGGTGTTGAGGTCGCGCATCATCGCGGCGACGTCCTCGCGGTCCTGGTCGGTGGCGCCCTCGAGCGCCTGCTTCATGCCGGCGAACCGCTGGTCGAGCACCTCGCGGCCGAGCAGGTCCTTGATCTCCTCGTACTTCTGGCGCGCGGACGGGCTCGTCCAGTCGTAGCCGCTCAGTTCCTGCACCGCGGTGGCGGGCGACGGCGACAGGCTGTCGAGCTGCATCTCGGCGAGGGCTCGGTCGCCGTCGTCGATCTCGGTGTCGCGGGCGAGTTGTCCGCGTTCCGCGAGCACGGCCTCGTCGAGCAGCTGCTTGACCTGCTGCAGGGTGCCGTCGAGGTTGTTCTTCGCCGTCAGCTCGCGACGACGCTCGGCCACGCGGCGGGCCAGGTCGTCGAGGCCGCGCTGGTCCTGACCGCCGCGGCGCAGGTACTCCCGGATGGCGCGCTCGGGCGAGGTGCCGCCCATGACGTCCTCGCCGATGGCGTCGAGCGCCTCGGCCAGGTCGACCGGGGGAGCGAGCGGGTCCGGGCCGTCCTCGTACTTCCCGTAGCGCGCGTCCCGCGCCAGGCGTCGGTTCGCCCTAGCCATAGACGGCTTCGCCCCCGCCGGACTCCTTGCTGATCCGCCGGGCGAGGAAGAGCCCCTCGAGCGCGAGTTCGATGGCGCCGGCACGCTCGCCGTCGTCGGTCGCTCCGAGCCGTTCGCAGATCTGGTCGTACAGGTCGGACTCGCCGATCGACGGCAGGCCCTCGAGGAAGGCGCGGGCGCTGACCTGCTCACCCGTGGTCACCATCGTGCCCCCGTCGAGCGCCTCGACGAGGACCGCGAAGTCGAGCCCGCGGAAGCGCGCCCGGACGGTCTCGGCGGTCGCGGTCCGGAGCAGGTGCTCCAGCACCTCGTCGGCGCGGTCCTCCTCGCCGTTCTCGAACTCGATCTTCCCGCCGAGGACGTCGATCGCGGTCTCGAGGTCGATCGGCCGCGCGACCGCGTGCTCCTCACCCTGCCGCGCAGCGCGGTGCACCGCGGCGGCGGAGATCGTCTCCGCGCCGGCGATCGCGAAGCGGGCGCTGACGCCGCTGCGCTGGTCGACCGCACTCGATCCGCGCAGGGCACGCGTGAACCGGGCGAGGATCTCGACCAGCGCGTCCGGCACGTCGGCGGTGAGCCGCGCCTCCTGGCGGATCACGGCGATCTCGTCCTCGAGCTCGATCGGGTAGTGGGTGCGGATCTCGGCGCCGAAGCGGTCCTTCAACGGGGTGATGATCCGACCGCGGTTCGTGTAGTCCTCGGGGTTCGCGCTGGCGACCACGAGCACGTCGAGCGGCAGCCGCAGGACGTAGCCGCGGATCTGGACGTCGCGCTCCTCCATCACGTTGAGCATCGCGACCTGGATGCGCTCGGCGAGGTCGGGGAGCTCGTTGATGGCGACGATGCCGCGGTGGCCCCGGGGGACGAGGCCGAAGTGGATCGTCTCGGGGTCACCCAGGCTGCGGCCCTCGGCGACCTTCATCGGGTCGACGTCGCCGATGAGGTCCGCGACGCTCGTGTCCGGCGTCGCGAGCTTCTCGACGTAGCGGTCGTCGCGGTGCCGCCAGCTGATGGGCAGGGCGTCGCCGAGGTCCGCGGCCCGGCGGATGCTCGCCGTCGTGATCGGTTCGTACGGGTGCTCGCCGAGTTCGGAGCCGGTGATCACCGGCGTCCACTCGTCGAGCAGGCCCTGCAGGGTGCGGAGGAGTCGGGTCTTGCCCTGTCCGCGTTCGCCGAGCAGGACGACGTCGTGCCCGGCGATCAGGGCGCGTTCGAGCTGCGGGACGACGGTGGTGGCGAAGCCGTGGAGGCCGGGCCAGGGGTCGCGGCCCTCGCGGAGGGCGCTGAGCAGGTTGTCGCGGATCTCGGCGCGGACCGTCTTCTGGAGGTGGCCAGAGGTGCGGAGCTCGCCGACCGTTCGGATGTCGGGTCGGGTCACCTCTTCGACGTTACGCCGTTCGGGCCTGGAGGCGCGGTGCGGGCTGGCACCGCGCCTCCAGGCCACCTGCTTGTGAGTTTTCATAGCAATTGCAATGATTGGTGTTCCGGCATCGGAGCCGGATTCGATTAGGGGGATCCGGCTCCGAGCCCGGAACCCGTTCGTTTCCGGATCTGAACCATCTCGTCGATCTGGGCGTACGTTCCCCTCTCGTGAGCAGCACGACGAACGGGGCGATCAAGAGCCTGGTCCCCGCCAGGATGGACAGACTGCCGTGGACACGGTTCCACTGGAGTGTCGTGGTGGGACTCGGCGTCTCGTGGGTCCTCGACGGCCTCGAGATCCAGATCGTGTCGAACGCCGGGTTCCAGGCCGACCTGGACCTGTCGACGCAGCAGGTGACCTCGCTCGGCACCATCTACCTCGTCGGGCAGGTCGTCGGCGCGATCGTCTTCGGTCGGATGTCCGACCGGCTGGGTCGTCGGAAGCTCTTCATCCTCACGCTGGCCATCTACCTGATCGGCTCCGGCATCGCGGGGCTCGCGCAGGACTTCTGGTTCCTCGCGGCCTTCCGGTTCGTCGCCGGGCTCGGCATCGGCGGCGAGTACGCCGCGATCAACTCGGCGATCGACGAGCTCATCCCCGCGAAGTACCGCGGGCACGTCGACATCGCGATCAACGGCACCTACTGGGGCGGCGCGGCACTCGGCGCGTTCGCGAACATCTACCTGCTCGACACGGCCAACTTCGCCGAGAACATCGGCTGGCGCATCGGCTTCTTCCTCGGCCCGGTGCTCGGCATCGCGATCATCTTCCTGCGGCGGCACATCCCGGAGAGTCCGCGGTGGCTCATGACGCACGGACGTGAGGAGGAAGCCGAGGCGACGGTCACGCAGATCGAGGAGTCGGTCGAGAAGTCCACCGGGCACCGGCTGCCGGAGGTCGACGAGTCCAAGGCGATGACCGTCACGCCGACGGAGAACGTGAAGTTCCGGACGATCGTGAAGGTGCTGTTCCGGCAGTACCCGACCCGGACCCTGGTCGGCGCGACGATGATGATCACGCAGGCGTTCCTCTACAACGCGATCTTCTTCACCTACGCCCTGGTGCTCACGAACTTCTTCGGCCTGAAGACCGCCGAGACGAGCGTGTACTTCTTCCCGTTCGCGATCGGCAACCTGCTCGGACCGATCATCCTCGGTCGGTTCTTCGACACCTGGGGTCGTCGGCAGATGATCTTCTCGACGTACCTGGTGTCCGGGCTCGTGCTCGCCACCTCGGCGTTCCTGTTCCAGGCGGACGCGATCAGCGCCGGCGTGCAGGTCGTCTTCTGGTGCATCTCGTTCTTCTTCGCCTCGGCGGGTGCGTCCAGCGCCTACCTGACCGTGAGCGAGATCTTCCCGCTCGAGCTCCGGTCGCAGGCGATCTCGTACTTCTTCGCGCTGGCGCAGATCTTCGGTGCCGTCGCTCCGCTCATCTACGGCGCGCTCATCGGCGACGGGTCGTCCCGCGAGCCGCTGTTCTGGGGGTACCTGCTCGGGTCCGCGGTGATGATCGCGGGCGGCGTCGTGGCGCTGATCTTCGGCGTCGACGCGGCCCGGAAGGGGCTCGAGGACGTCACACAACCCCTGTCGGTCCTGACCAAGGAGGCGGACGCGGCGCGGAAGTAGTATTCCGTATGCGGAGTGTTTAGCGCCGCGCTCCGGGGTCTGTCATCGTCCTCGCATGGCAGTCCTCCACAGCACGACAGTGTCCTGCACGGTCCACGGGCCGACCACTCGCGAAGCCGGCGGCGTGGGCCGTGCGTGATCCTGGCGGCATGGAGCGAGCACAGCACCGACCGGGTCGCGACGACGACGACCCGCACGGCATCCGACGCAGTCTGCTGCGGGACGCGGTCTTCGCGCGGCTGCTCGACAACGTGCTGCGCGGGGTCTACCGCCGTGGCCAGCGGATCCGGCTCGACACGATCGCGGCGGACATGCGGGTGTCCCGGACGCCGGTGCGCGAAGCGCTCGTGCCGCTCGAGAACCTGCGGCTCGTCTCGGTGCAGCGGTACGTCGGGGTGGTCGTCGCGCACTGGACCGTCGACCACATGATCGAGCGGATCCGGATCGCGCGGACGATGATCACCGAGCCCTCGGCGGGCGCGGTGCGGTGTGCGGATCGCTTCGACGTCGCCTGGCTCCGCGAGTGCGTGACCGAGGGCGGGGTCTTCGTCGAGCTCGGTTCGTGGTGGCTCCGTCGAAGCGGTGCGGCCGTCAGTGCCGACTGGCTCCTGTCGCAGCGTGCCGTGCTCGACGCGTTCTTCACGGACGACGTGGCGCTGGCGAACGGGATCGACGCCGTGGTCGCTCGTCGGGAACGCCGGAAGATCGCCGAACGCGCGACCACCGCGGCCGAGCGGGACGCGCTCGACGAGTGCGCGGTGGCTCTGGTCGAGCTCGCCGATGCCCTGATCGGCCTGCCGGAACGGTTCCGGGCGGCCGCCTGAGCACTCACCGCGGATTCCGGGGCTGCTCGCACTGAATCGACAGGCGGGCGCATGGCAGGGTGGTCCGGTTGCCGTCCCCGCGGCACCGGGACCGACCGGGCCAGCGCGGGACCCCACGGTGCCCGACAGGGAGGGCACTGCCCGCGTGCTCGTCCGCTCGAGCACGCACCGTGTCCGCACACGACAGGAGTGCCCGTGAACGACGTCCGCGACCGATCCCACCGGCTGAACCGAGCGACCGGGATCGCACGGCACGGACGTCTCCGACACCGCAACCCCGTCGGCACCGCGATGAAGGTACTTTCCGGCGTGGCCGCGGTCGCCCTCGTGAGCACGGCGTCGGTCGCCGCGATCGCCGCCAAGCAGGTCACCGACGACTTCGGCGACGGCGTCGCGATCCAGGGGCAGCCAGCGCAGCCGGCGAAGGGACCGGCAGCGCTGAGTTCGTACCAGGGCGGTTTCAACATGCTCGTCGTCGGCACGGACAACGACCCCGAGCAGGGCACGGCGTACGGCGAACGCGACGCCACGTTGAACGACGTCAACATCCTGCTGCACGTCTCGGCCGACCACACCAACGCCACCGCGGTGAGCATCCCGCGCGACCTCGTCACGCCGATCCCCGCGTGCCGCAAGCAGGACGGCTCCGGGACGACACCCGCCATGGCAGCGCAGCCGATCAACAGTGCGTGGGGCGAGGGCGGGCTGAACTGCGTCGTGCAGACCGTGCAGGGGCTGACCGGCCTCGACGTGCAGTACTCGGCGGCGGTGTCGTTCCAGGGCGTCATCGAGATGTCGAACGCGATCGGCGGTGTGCCGGTGTGCGTCGCGCAGCCGATCCACGACCGCTACACGGGGCTCGACCTGCCGCAGGGCACCTCGACGCTGCAGGGTGACCAGGCGCTGGCGTTCCTCCGCTCCCGGCACGGTGTGGGAGACGGCTCGGACCTCGGGCGGATCTCCAGCCAGCAGGCCTTCCTGTCCTCGCTGCTGCGCACGGTGAAGTCGAACGACACCCTCACCTCGCCGCCCACCCTGTACAAGCTGGCCCGGGCAGCGGCCTCGAACATGCAGCTGTCGCAGAGCCTGAACGACGCCGGCACGATGGTGGAGATGGGGCGGGCGCTCCAGGACCTCCCGCTCGCGCAGGTCAACTTCGTGCAGTACCCGGGGACGACCGGTGGCACGGGGGTGTACTCGGGGAAGGTGCAGCCGTCGGCAGAGCTCGCGGCGCAGTTGTTCGCGAAGATCCGGGCGGACCAGTCGTTCTCGCTCGGCGCGGACAGCACCGGGATCGGGGCGGAGCGCGCGGCGGGCGCGGAGTCCGCCGCCGGGACGTCGGCCGCGGGATCCGCTGCGGGGTCCGCTGCGGGAGCCTCTGCGGGCACGGCCGCGGGCGCGGGGTCGGCTTCGGGTGCCGGTGGCTCGGCTGTCGGCGCGGGATCGGGCACGGGTGCGAGCGGCGCGGGCGCGGCTGCCGGTTCGGGTGCGGACCTCGGTACGGATGGTGCGAGCGCAGGTGCAGCCGGTGCCGCTGCCGGCGGAGCCACCGCGCCCGCGAGCAGCCCCGCGGCGACGGCTCCGGCCGAGACCCTCGACGGCTTGCAGGGGCAGTCCGCCGACGAGCAGACCTGCTCGAAGGCGTTCGGCTCCTGACCCCCGTCCCCGAGGTTTCGCGCTCACCGACACTCCACGCGCTCCCCGGCCCGTGAGATGTCGCCCAGCGCGAAGAACCGCCCGCTCACTCGAACCACCGAGAGCGGGGGCGCGGTGGTGGGCCGCGCCCCCTGGTCACTCCTCGGTCTGAGCCTCGCGCGATCGGGCGCGCGTCGGGCTCGCCGCCCAGGAGCGACATCGGTGCTGTGTCGCGGCGACGGGGTGAGACCCCGGAATGTGATGGCCGCGCCTCGACGATGCTATTGACCGGGGTACGGGTGGACAACCCCCGACTGTCCCCACTTCGGGGGACCCTTCCGTGCGCCCGACGCAGGGTCGGTGTCGAGACAGTGCTCGACCTCCTGTATGGTGGTGGGAGCGCTCGCGAGAGTGCTTGGAGACGTCGCATAGTCCGGCCGAGTGCACCACCCTGCTAAGGTGGAGTCCCCTTTGAGGGGACCGAGGGTTCAAATCCCTCCGTCTCCGCGGCACACGAAACCCCGGTCCTCCAGGACCGGGGTTTCGTCGTTCCCGTGGAACACCGAGGCCGGGCGCATCGCGACCGCCGCCGGACGGGAGGCGCGGTGCCAGCCCGCACCGCACCTCCCGTCCGTGCGTGCGCGCCGTGACGTCCACGCACCTCGTGAGCAGAAATGGTCGGGTGCGCGCACATGACCCGACCATTTCTGCTCACGAAACCTCGCGGAGCGCCCCGCGCGCCCCGCGCCCCGCGCCCCCGCCCCGCGCGTCAGACCGTCGCGACGCTGCCCGTCGGCACCGCGCCGCGCGAGCGCGCGCGCCGCGCCGCGCCCGCTGCGACGGACGTCAGCACCACGGCCGCCGCCGTGATCCCGGCCCCCGCCCAGATCGGCGACGTGTACCCGAGCCCCGCCGCGATCGTGAGCCCACCGATCCAGGCGCCGAGCGCGTTCCCGAGGTTGAACGCCGCGATGTTCGCCCCGCTCGCCAGGGTCGGCGCGTGGTCCGCGTACTGCATCACCCGCGTCTGCAGCGCCGGCACGGTGGCGAACCCGAACGCCCCCATGAGCACGAGCGCGATCACGGTGAGCACGGGCGAGGCCGCCACTGCCGCGAACACGGCGAGCACCACCGTGAGGACGACGAGCACCACGAGCAGCGTGCCGTCGATCGACCGGGACGCGAGCTTGCCGCCCGCGAAGTTGCCGACGAACAGCCCGATGCCGAACACGATGAGCAGCCACGGCACGGCGCCCGACGAGAACCCGGACACCGAGGTCAGCGTGTACGCGATGTAGGTGAAGGCGCCGAACATCCCGCCGTAGCCGAGCACGGTGATGCCGAGCGAGAGCCACACCTGGCCGGAGCGGAAGGCGCCGAGCTCCCGGCGGAGGGAGGGGACCGTGGCGTCGGCCGAGCGGACGGTGGGGACGAGCAGGGCGACCCCGACGAGGGCGACGACACCGATCGCCGCGATGGTCCAGAACGTGGCGCGCCAGCCGAGAGCCTGACCGAGGAAGGTGCCGAACGGGACGCCGAGCACGTTCGAGGCGGTGAGCCCGGTGAACATCAGGGCGACCGCGGACGCCCGCTTCTCCTTCGCGACCATGTTCGACGCGACCACCGAGCCGATGCCGAAGAACGCCCCGTGGCAGAGGGCCGCGATGACCCGGCCGAGCATCATCACGCCGTACACCGGCGCGAGGGCGGACAGGGTGTTGCCGATCACGAACAGCACGAGCAACCCGATGAGCACCGGCTTGCGGGGGAGCCGGGTGGTCGCGGCGGTGAGTCCGAGCGCGCCGACGATGACCGCGAGGGCGTACCCGGTGACGAGCCACCCGGCGGTGGTCTCGGTCACGCCGTAGTCGGCGGCGACCTCGGGCAGGAGCCCGGTGATGACGAACTCGGTCAGGCCGATGCCGAATCCGCCGAGTGCGAGGGCGATGAGTCCCGCGGGCATGGATGTCCTTCCGTTGTGCGGTGCAGCTGGGCCGCGTACGCTGGTTGTTGCAGACGCGGGATATCGATAGTTGCACACGCGGGGTATCCGCGCAAGCAACCAATCCTGCCCGGAAGCACACCAGGAGGCCCCTCATGTCCGTCGACGACTCCTCCGTCGCCGTCCGCGCCCACGGCTGGCGCACGCTCGCGGCCCTGCACGGCCTCATCGAGACGCGGCTCGAGCGGGCGCTGCGCGCGGTCGACCTGTCGGTCGTCGAGTTCACGGTGCTCGACGCCCTCCGCCGCCAGGACGGCTTCCACATGCGCATGCAGCAGCTCGCTCGGGCGGCAGCGCTCAGCCCGAGTGCGACGACCCGGCTCGTGAACCGCCTGGAGGAGCGCGCCCTCCTCACCCGCGTGCTCTGCGCCGACGACCGCCGCGGGCTCTACACGGAGCTCACGCACGCGGGCCAACGGCTCCTCGACGAGGCCACGCCCGTGCACGCAGCCGCGCTCGAGGAAGCGCTCGCCGAGGCGCGCGAGGTCCCCGAGCTCGAGGAGCTCGCCGTCGCGGTCGACCGGCTCGAGGGTGCCACCGTCTGAGGTCCAGGAGGCGCGGCTCGGTCCCGCCCCGCACGCTACGGTGAGCGGGTGGTGCGGCGGACAGGACTCGTGGTCGGCGGCGCGGTCGTGGTCGCGCTGGCCCTCGGTGGCTGCGTCGGCACGCAGGGTCCCGACGCCGACCTCGCTGTCGAGGCGTACGTCGAACCAGGTGACGGATCGGCGGTGACGGTCTCGGACGCGTCCCGTCGTGCGACGACGATCGGGATCGACGGCGTCACGGTGGCGGACGACGGTGCCGGGCTGAACGACCTGCCGGCTGGCGTCGGTGCACTCGCCCGTACGGCAAATGACGGTGGAGCCGCACCCGAACTGCTCGTCAGCAACTTCTCCGAGTCGATCGGGGACTTCTCACCCGAGGTCGGCACCGCGCTGCTGTCGGACGCCGGGAACCGCTCGCGGGTCGCCGAGCGCCTGGCGGAACTCGCGTCCGATGCGCACATGCGCGGCGTGCAGATCGACCTCGAGTCGCTCCGGAGTCGCGACCGTGCCGGGCTCGTGGCGTTCGCCGCGACGCTCGAGGACGCCGTGCACGAGCGGCTCGGGTCGGACGCCGAGGTGTCGATCGCGGTCATGGCCTCGACGGACGAGCGGGGCTACCGCGACACCGGGTACGACCTCGGTGCGCTCGCGGACCACGTCGACCGGTTCGTCCTGATGACGTACGACCAGCACGGGCCCTGGAGCGGTGCCGGCACCATCGGGTCCCTGCCGTGGGCGGAGCGGGTGGTCGATGCGGCCGAACGCTCGGGCGTCCCGGCCGACCGGATCGACCTCGGCATCGCGGGGTACGGGTACGTGTGGAGTGGCTCGGGTGACGCGCAGGTGAGCCCGGCGCGGGCGCGGGAGCTCGCGGGCGACGATGCCCGGTGGTCGGCCCGGACCGGCGAGTGGTCGGCGACGCTGGACGACGGCCGCGAGCTGCACTGGTCCGACGCACGTTCCTACCGGGCGCGGGTCGCGCTCGCCGAGGACCTCGGGCTGCACGGCGTGGCACTGTGGTCCCTGAACACGCTGGAACTGCCTGGATCGGAGGCGACGTGAAGCTCTTGCTGACCTCGGGAGGCGTCACCAACCCGACGATCCACGCCGCGCTCGTGTCGATGCTCGGCAAACCGGTCGAGGAGGCCAACGCCCTCGTCGTCCCCACGGCGCAGTGGGGGCATCCGATGTGTGGACCGGCCTCGGTCCGGGACCTGGTGGCCGGCGGTCCCGACTCCCGCGCCTTCACCGGCCTCGGCTGGGCGTCGATCGGCGTGCTGGAGCTCACGGCGCTGCCGACGATCGACCCCGAGCGGTGGCGGCGGTGGGTCACGGGAGCCGACGTCCTGCTGGTCGACGGCGGGGACGCCACCTACCTCGCCCACTGGATGCGGACATCCGGGCTCGCGGACCTGCTGCCCTCGTTGCCCGACACGGTGTGGGTGGGCGTGAGCGCCGGCAGCATGGTCATGACGCCGCGCATCGGCGCGTCCTTCGTCGCGTGGCCGTCAGCGGTCGACGACGTGACGTTGGGAGTCGTCGACTTCTCGATCTTCCCGCACCTCGACGCGTTCCCGGAGAACACCCTCGAGAACGCCGAGCGGTGGGCGGCCGAGATCGGCGTTCCGACCGCCTACGCCATCGACGAGCAGACCGCCGTGGCGGTCGACGGTGGCTCGGTCCGGGTCGTCTCCGAGGGGCGCTGGGTGCAGCTCGCGCCGTGACGGGATCGGCACCGACCGGCGGACGCCCGTCAGGCGGCGACCGGCGGACGCCCGTCAGCCGGCGACCGGGGGATGCCCGCCGTCCGGACGGTCAGCGGGCGCGTGGGGGAGCGGTCGTCGACCGGACGACGAGCGACGGCGGCACGAGGACCCGGGTCGGCTCCGGCCGCTCGGCTGCACCGATCAGCTCGACGAGCCGGTCCGCCGCGAGTCGCCCGACCTCGTCGTTGTGCGGGTCCACCGTCGTCAGGCGCAGCAGGGGTGACGCGGCGAGCGGGGTCTCGTCGTTGCCCATGACCGACACGTCCTGCGGTACCCGGAGCCCGGCCTCGTGCACGGCGGCGATCGCGCCCATCGCCATGACGTCGTTCGCCGCGAACACCGCGGTCAGGTCCGGGTGGTCCTCCAGTGCGCGGACGGTGCCGCGGTAGCCGGTCTGCTCCGACGTCGGTCCCTCGCCGTACACCAGTGGCTCGATGCCGGAGGCGACCATCCGGGCGACGGTGGCCTCGCGGCGGACGGCAGCCGGGCCTCCCGAGCCGGTGACGTGGGCGATGCGGCGGTGACCGAGTCCGACCAGGTGGTCCGCGGCCAGGCGTCCGCCGGCGGCTTCGTCGGAGGCGACGACGTCGAGTCCTCCCGGGACGTCGGCGCGTGCGCCGGCGATGACGACCGGGGTGTCCGCGGGGACGACGAGGTCGGGGAAGCCCTCGGCGGCGAGCACGACACCGTCGACGCGGAGCGAGACGAGGTCGTCGAACGGGGAGGAGTCGAGGTGGGCGTTCGCGCGGGTGTCCGCGAGCGTGAGGCGCAGGCCGTGCGGGGCGAGCGCGTCGCGGATGCCGTCGAGCATCGGGACGTACCAGGGGTTCCGGAAGTCGTCGACGACGACGCCGATCGTGCGCGTCCGCGTGCCGGCGAGGATCGCGGCGGCACGGTTGGGGCGGTAGCCGAGCTCGGCGGCCGCGGCGAGGACGGCTGCCCGGCGGGTGTCGGAGACGCCGGGGTCGTCGCGCATCACCATCGAGACGAGCGACTTCGAGACACCGGCACGGGTCGCGACGTCGATGATCGTCGGTGGTCGGGACACGCGGCTCCTTGACAGGACATGGGTGGGTGCGTCTACAGTCTACCGACGCTCTCTGGAACGTTCCAGAGCCATCACCGACTTCTCGAGGGAGAGAACATGAGCGACAGCATCGGCGTCGCCGTCATCGGCGCCGGCATGGCCGGCAAGGCCCACATGGCCGCGTGGCGGAACGCACCGTCCCTGTTCGGTCACACGCTGCCGCCCGTCCGGCTCGTGTCGGTCGGCGACGTCTACGAACCGCTCGCGGCCGGGGCTGCGACGCGCTTCGGGTACGACCGGCACGACACCGACTGGCGAGCGATCGCCGAGGCCGACGACATCGACGTGGTGAGCGTCGTCGTCGCGAACACGCTGCACCGCGAGATCGTCGAGGGGCTCCTCGCGGCCGGCAAGCACGTGCTGTGCGAGAAGCCGCTCTCGGACTCGCTCGACGACGCCCGCGCGATGGCGTCCGCGGCCTCGCTCGCGGCCGGTCGTGGTCTCACCGCCCGCGTCGGTTTCACCTACCGACGCGCTCCCGGGCTCGCGGCGATCAAGCAGCTCGTCGAGGACGGCACCCTCGGTCGCGTCCTGCACGTCTCCGCGCGCTACTGGACCGACTACGGCTCCTCGCCCGACGTCCCGTTCTCGTGGCGCTTCGCGGGGGCCCTGGGGACCGGTGCCCTCGCCGACGTCGGGTCGCACCTCGCGTACGTCGCCGAGTTCCTGGCCGGCGAGGTGCAGAGCGTCAACGGCGGCATGTTCACCACGGCCATCACCAAGCGGCCGATCGCCGCCGGATTCGCCCTCCGTGGCCAGGCCGTCCCGTTGACCGGGGAGTTCGCCGACGTCGAGAACGACGACTACGCCACGTTCAACGCGCGCTTCGGCGACGGCTCGGTGGTCGGTTCGCTCGAGGTCTCCCGGGTCGCGACCTCGCACCCGAACGGCCTCGTCGTCGAGGTGTTCTGCGAGCGCGGCGCCGCACGCTGGGACCAGGAGCGCGCATCCGAGATCGGACTCGCGCTGCAGTCCGACGGCTCCCGTCTCGGCGGCTACCGTCAGGTCGTCCTCGGCCCGGACCACCCCTACGTCGCCGGCGGCATGGCGATGGACGCTCCCGGTGTCGGCTGGGGGCAGAACCAGATGTTCGAGTACCAGGCGCGTGCCTTCCTCGACGAGGTCGTGGGCAACACGGCCGACCCGCTGCCGGCGAACGCCACGTTCGACGACGGCGTCCACAACATGGAGATCCTCGACGCGGTGGCCCGGTCCGCTGCCGACGGAGGAGCAACCGTCGACCTCACCGCAGCGTCCGTCACCGGAGGAGCACACGCATGAAGCTCGGTCTCTACAACGCGATCTTCCACGACCGCCCGCTCGCCGCGGCGCTCGAGGCCATCGCGGGCAACGGCCTCACCGGCATCGAGCTGAACACCGGCGGGTTCCTGCCGCCGGTGCACGTGCCGAACGTCGACGAGATCCTCGACGACGACGCGGCGCGCGACGCCTTCCTCGCGCAGTTCGACGGGACCGGCGTCTCGATCGCCGGCCTGAACTGCAACGGCAACCCGCTGCACCCGGACCCGGAGATCGGGCCGAAGCACGCGGAGGACGTCCGCCGCAGCATCCGGCTCGCGGCCCGTCTCGGCCAGGACCGGGTCGTGACGATGTCGGGTCTCCCCGCGGGGGAACCCGGCGGCACCCGGCCGAACTGGATCGTGAACGCCTGGAACTCCGCCGCGCTCGACGTGATCGAGTACCAGTGGAGCGTCGCGGTGCCGTTCTGGCAGGAGATCGACGCCCTCGCCCGCGAGCACGGGGTCAAGGTCGCGCTCGAGCTGCACCCGCAGAACGTCGTCTTCAACCCGGCCACGATCCGCGAGCTCGTCGAGCGCGGCGGGCTGACCAACGTGGGCGTCGAGCTCGACGCGTCGCATCTGTTCTGGCAGCAGATGGACCCGGTGGCGGTCGTCCGCGATCTCGGGCCGCTCGTGTTCCACGCCGCCGCGAAGGACGTCCGGATCAACCCGCAGGCCGCGATCAACGGCGTGCTCGACAACTCGTTCCGTCGGCTCTCGCCGGACGAGCCGCGCACGAACCTCGGCGGGGACGAGTGGGCGAACGAGTGGCCGAAGCCGTCCGCGTGGGACTTCGTCGCGCTCGGCAAGGGGCACGACGAGGCGTACTGGTCGGCGTTCCTCGAGGCCCTGCGCGAGGTGGACCCGGACATGTGGGTGAACATCGAGCACGAGGACACCGAGCTCGGGCGCGAGGAGGGCGTCGCCGTGGCGGCGCAGGTCCTGCTGGCCGCCGACGCGTCGCTGGCGGCTCGCGTCTGACGCGCAGCGGGGTCCGGACTGGAGGCGCGGATCACGTGCGCTGATCGGCGCACGTGACCCGCGCCTCCAGTCCGTCGCCGTGTGTCCGGCGACCCGGTCGGTGACGCATCCCCCGGTCCCTGTCACCGGGCCGTTGTAGCATGCACGACACCTGTCCTGAGCCGAGGAGGCCTGCGTGCCGGAACCGACCGACCCCGCCTTCCCGATCGAGCGCATCCGGGACGTCGGTGACGACATCACCGCCGCCGTATCCACCGTCGTCGACGGCAAGACCGAGGCCATCCGCACCGCCCTGACGGTGATGCTGGCCGAGGGGCACCTGCTCGTCGAGGACGTCCCCGGTGTCGGCAAGACGGTGCTGGCCAAGGCGCTCGGCGCATCGGTCGGCGGGTCCGTGAACCGCATCCAGTTCACCTCGGACATGCTGCCGTCGGACGTCACCGGCGTGAACATCTTCGACCAGTCGTCCGGCACCTTCCGGTTCTCGCCGGGGCCGGTGTTCGCGAACGTCGTGATCGGCGACGAGATCAACCGCACGAGCCCGAAGACCCAGTCGGCGCTGCTCGAGGCCATGGCCGAGGCGCAGGTGACCGTCGACGGCGTGACGCGCAAGCTGGACAGCCCGTTCATGATCGTCGCGACGCAGAACCCGATCGACATGGAGGGCACGTACCCGCTGCCCGAGGCTCAGCGCGACCGCTTCATGGCCCGCCTGACGATGGGGTACCCGAGCGCCGACGCCGAACGGCAGATGCTGACCAACCGCGGTGGGGGCGACCCGCTGGCGCACCTCCGTCCGATCGTCGACGTGGACACCCTCCGCGACCTCATCCAGTCGGTGCGCACGGTCCACGTCGCCCCCGACGTCGAGGCGTACATCGTCGCGATCGTCCGGGCCACCCGCAGCCACCCCGACATCGTGCTCGGTGCCAGCCCGCGTGCCACGCTGCACCTCGCCTCGGCCGCCCGTGCCCACGCCGCGCTGCTCGGTCGTCCCTTCGTCACGCCGGACGACGTCGCCACGCTGGCGCCGGTCATCCTCGCGCACCGGCTCGTGCCGGTCGCGCGCGCCCTCGGCGGGACGGGCGACGACACCGTCCGCGACATCGTCGTGCGCGTCGTGTCCGACACGGCCGTGCCGTTCACGGCGACCCCCGTCCGCTCCTGATGTCCGGGTCCCCGGCGCCGACGTCGTTCGCGCTGCGTGCCGGCGCCCTGCGCTCCGGGGCGCTCCGGTACGGGCGGCGGGGCCTCGCGCTGCTGCGCCGCACGCCGTTCCCCCGACCGACCGTGCGCGGCTGGACCGTGATCGCGGTCGGCATCGGGCTGATCGGCGGCGGGCTCGTGGGGACGACGAGCGTCGCGGTGTCCGCGGGGCTGCTGCTCCTCGTGCTCGTGGTGCTCGGCATCGTCATGGCGTTCGTCGTCGCCGCACCGCTGCGCGGCAGCCGGAGCACGGCGCGCGCGATCGTCCAGGTCGGCGAGGTGTACCGCGAGCGGATCACCCTCGGCGGGACGAGCCTGCCGATCGGCCCGCGGTCGATGCTCCTCGTGCGCGAACAGCTCGACGACGCCCTCGTCAGCATGTCCACCGCCGAGACCTACGCCGCGGTCGGGCCGAACCTCCCGCCGGCGGTGCTCGACGTCGAGGCCCTGGCGATGCACCGCGGGCGCAGCGTGGTCGGCCCGGTGACGATCCGCGTCGAGGACCCGTTCGGCCTGCTCCGCATCGACCGACCGGTGGTCGCCGCGGAAGAGGTCGTCGTCGTCCCGGCATCGACCCCGCTCGCGTCGCTCGACGCGGGTGCGCTCGCCGGAGCCGTCTCCGCCGACGAAGGCCGGGTGGGGCAGGGCGGGTCGGCCGACGACAGCGAGCTCCGTCCCTACCGCCCGGGTGACCCGATCCGCCGTGTGCACTGGGCCCAGAGCGCCCGCCGCGGCGAACTCCACGTCCGCCAGACCACGCAGGCGCAGCCGCCGGAGGCCGTCATCGCGCTCGACGTCCGACGCGAGTCGTACCAGCGCCTCGGCCGCGACGACCTGGCGGAGCTCTCGGACCTCGGCGGCGACGCCGCGTTCGAGCACGCGGTCGTCGTCGCCGCGAGCGTCGCACGGGCACTGGCCGCACGGACCTCGCGCGTCGTGCTCGTCAGCGACGGACCGTCCGGCAGCACCCGGCACGCGGGGGACGCCGGCGGACTGACCGACGTGCTCGTGGGGCTGGCCGACGTCCGAGTCCGCTCCGACGCCCGCGAGGTCACCGAGGTCCTCCCGGACGTCCGCGGCCGCGACGTGCACGGCATGACCGCCGTCGTCACCGGCAACTGCACCGCCGAGCAGGCCGCCGAGCTCGTCTCCGCGACGACCGGGTCGAGCCGGGGGATCCTCGCGACCATCGTCCCGCCGGACCCGGTGGTGCGCGGCATCCTCGACCGCGGCGGGTGGCGGACCCTGGTGGTCCCGGTCGCCGGTGCCCACGCGCCCGGGAGCATCCGGTGAGCGGCGTCGCCACCCGTCCGGCCCCGCCCCGGGGCGAGGCGCGGCGCGAACCCGACCGACGGGTCGACCGACCGGACTCGCCGAGCCCGTGGGTCGTCGCACTCGCACCGGTGCCCGTCCTCATCGCCGCCCTCGCCATGCGTCCCCTCGTGCAGGGCGTCGCGTGGTGGGTGTCCGGCGTCCTCGTCGCCGCCGTCCTCGTCGGCACGATGCTCGCAGTCCGTCGTCGGGCGCCCGGGGTGCGGTTCGTGGCACTCGTCGCGGCGCTCGTGGTCTGCTCGTGCGCCGCAGCGGTCGTGAACGACGTCCAGCCACTCGGGTGGCTCGACCGGAACGGTGCGCTCGGCGAGACGCTCGCGGCGATCCGGCTGAACCCCGCACCGCTGCCGCAGTCCGACGCGATCCGGCTCATCGTCACGGTCGCGATCGGCTGGGTCGCCGGCGTCTCGCTGTTCCTCGCGGCCGTCGCCCCGACCGCCGCACTCGCCGCCGTCCCCGCGCTCGTGATCCTCATCGTGCCGGGCGTCGTCACCGGAGCCCCCGCGGCACCCGGGCTCGTGATCGCCACCGGCATCGCCTTCCTCGTCCTGCTCTGGCTCTCGGTGCGGCCGGTCCAACGGGCGTTCCCCGCCGCCGTCGTCGGGGCGATCGGACTCGTCGTCGCGGTGGGACTGCCCGCGATCGTGCCGCTCAACGCCAGCTGGTTGTCCGGCGTCACCGGGGCGATCCAGTCGCCCGTGCAGCCCGGGCGCCCCGGCACGCTGCTCAACCTCGGGCAGGACCTCCGGCAGCCGAACGAGCTCGAGGTGTTCCGCTACCGCTCGTCCGACGGCCGGCCGGAGTACCTGAAGCTCGCGAACCTCGACGAGTTCGGCACCGGCGACTGGGTGCCGACCACCACCGACGCCGCGAAGTCCGAGACCGCCGACCAGCAGCAGTGGGCGGTCGGCATCAACCCGCGGCTCTCCAGCCGCGGCGACGTCACGATCCGGGTCACCGGGCTGTCGAGCAACTACCTGCCCGTCCCCGCCGGCGCGGTCTCGATCGAGTCCCGCTCGACGAACCTCGACCTGTCGCAGTGGCGCTGGATGGGGGAGTCGAGCACGGTGCGTTCCACTGGCCCGGCCACCCCGCGCGGTGCCACCTACGAGGTGTACGGCGCCTCGACGTGGTCCGGCGAGTACCTCGACGCGATCGCCGGCTCCGGCTTGCTCGGGCGTGCCGACGGCCGGGGGTTCGCGACCCCCTCGGCGAACCAGCTCCGCACGGACCGCGAGCTCCCCGACAAGCTGCCGGTCAGCATCGCGCGGACGGCGCAGCGCGTCGCGGGCAGCGCGGCCACCGACTACGAGAAGGGCCGCGCGCTGGAGCAGTGGTTCCGCAGCGACCTGTTCACGTACTCCGAGACCGCGCCGGTCGAACAGGGCTACGACGGCGACAGCATGGACGTCGTCGCGAAGTTCCTGCAGGTCCGCGAGGGCTACTGCGTCCACTTCTCCTCGGCGATGGCGGTGATGGCCCGCACCCTCGGCATCCCCTCGCGCATCGCGGTCGGCTACCGGGCGGGCTCCACGCAGGCCGACGGCGAGTACACGGTGTCGAACCGGCAGCTGCACTCGTGGCCGGAGCTCTACATCAAGGGCGCCGGCTGGGTCGCGTTCGAGCCGACCCCCGACTCCGACGCCGCCGCGACGCCCTCGACCGAGGCCACGTCCACCCCTTCGGCCGCCGCCCCGGAGACACCGCTGCCGGCCCCGGGCGAATCCGCTCCCGCCACGTCCGAGACGCCGACGCCGAGCGCGTCCGCAGCGCCGGGAGCCGCCGGGTCGACCGGTGGTGGGGGCAACGGACCGCTCGGGCTCGCGGTGGGGCTGGTGATCGCCGTCGCGCTGCTGGTGTCCCCGGCGCTCGTCCGGGCACTCCGCCGTCGGACGCGACTCGGCGCGGTGCGATCGGGCAGGTCGCCAGCGGTGAACGCCTGGCGTGAGGCGCTCGACGACGTCGCCGACCACGGCTACGCGCCGGGTCTCGCGCCACCGGGTGACGCCGCTGCAGCAGCGCGGACGGCACGTGCGGTGCTCGGGCGGCTCCGGCCGTCGGTGCCGGCGACGGTGCTGCCGCACCTCGAGACGATCGTCGACGCGGTCGACCGGGAGCGGTTCGCCGCGGGCGGTGCAGCGTCGGTGGACGCTGCGGCGTTGCTCGCGGCGGTCCAGGAGGCGCGGGTCGCCCTGGACGCCTCGGCCTCCGGTGCGCGGGTGCTCCGGTCGCGCCTGGTGCCGCCGAGCCTGCTGCCGTCGTCCGCGTGGTCGCACGAGGGGCGGCGCGCGCGCCGCAGCGCGGCGTAGCGGCGCGCGTAGCGTGCCGCGCGCCGCGCGCTCGTAGCGTGCGAGGTTCCGCGCGTGGTGCGGGGCCCGCAGGGTCCCACCGCGCGCGGAACCTCGCACACTGCGTCACCCGCCGCCGCGCGTCAGCGCCGGCGGATGACCGCCTCGACGAGGGCCGCGACGACCTCGCCCGGGTTCACCCCGGGCAGCGCCGCCGCGTCGAACACGATCCCCACGTTCGCCCCGATGAGCACCCGGGAGAAGTCCTCGAGCGACATCCCCGCATCGATCTCCGGGTGCGCCCCGAACCACAGCTCCACGAGCTCGAACACGCCGTCCTGCAGCTCCCGCCGCTGCCGCACGAACTCGGGCAGGAACTCGGGGTGGCGCGTGGCGTACCCGCGGAACTCCGACAGCAGGGCGAACTGGCCGCTCTGGTCGTGCCGCCCGAACGCTGCCCGGACGACGTCGCCGATGTCCACCGCGGCGATGTCGGCGCGGACGAGTTCCCGCAGCGACCCGAGCACCAGGTTCGTCGCGCGCTGCATGACCTGCGCGACGAGGTCTTCCTTCGACGAGAAGTTCGAGTAGACGGCGCCCTTGCTGAACCCGGCGCGGGCGGCGACCTCGTCGAGCCGAGCTTCGTGCACGCCCTGCTCGGCGAAGACCTGGGCCCCGGCGGTGAGGAGTCGTTCCCGCACCTCGGCCCGCGGGGTCCGGGGCGTGGGCGAGCCGGTGACGGAGGGGCTGGGGTCGGAGGCGTCGTCGCTCATGGTTCCTGATTCGACGGGCCCGCCGTGATCCGTCGGGTCCGGCTTCGTCGGGCTGGCGTGGTGGTGGGTCACGACCATTGTGCTGGAGGCAGGGTGCGTCGGGAGACCTGCCGCGCCGCGCGTCTGATCCCGCGCGGCATCAGCGAAGCCCCCAACCACAGGTCCGTACGGAACCGGCGCGTTCGGGTCGCGTCGGTGCGCCAGCGGACCATGGATGCCGGGTCGATACCCGGCGGTACTGATTGTACGACCGAGCACCGACAGATGACAGCCCCTTCGCGGATTCAGCCGTCCGACGCGTCCGCGGGCCCCGACTCGTTCTCGTGGTGCACGCTCCCCGCGCCCGACCGTCGCCCCGGCCGTCGCAGCAACCGGATCGCGTCCGGTCGGAGCTTCCGGCCTCGCTGGAGCAGGGATCCGAGCGTGGACTTCGGCTGCCACTCACGACCGTTCGGCAGTCCCCAGCCGCGCCGGACCGCGCCCCACCGCAGCCCGAGGGAGAGCACGATCGCGGCGACGATGCCGATCGAGGGCGACCCGAGGTCCGACGCGACGACCATCACGGCGGACGCGGCGACGGCGACCGTGGCGTAGAGCGCGTTGCCGCCGAACACCGCCGGGACCCGGCGGAGCAGCAGGTCCCGCATCGCACCACCGCCGACCGCCGTGATCGTGCCCATGATGATCGCGGCCGGCCAGTCGAGCCCGGCGTCGAACGTCCGCTGCACCCCGACCACCGACCAGAAGCCGATGACCGCGGCGTCGAGCACGGTGAACAGCCGGTCCCAGGTCAGCTCGGAGAACGACACGAAGAAGGCGATGAGCGCCCCGGCGATCGCGACCGGCGCGTACAGCGGGTCGACGAGCGCGACGGGCGGCCCGTTCTGCAACAGGGTGTCGCGGAGCATGCCGCCGCCGAGGCCGGACACGAACCCGACGACGAGGAACCCGAAGAGGTCGAAGTCCATCGTCCGCGCGAGCGATCCGCCGAGCAGCGCCGACGCGAACACCCCGGCCAGGTCGAGCACGTTCGTGACCGACGCCAGGCCATCGACGGACAGCAGGTTCATGAGAACCATCAAACATCACCGGCGGGAGGTGGCGGGTCGCGCGCTGGTTAGGTTAGCCTCACCTTTGCCATGCTCGCCACCCTCGTCATCGGCCTCCGTGAAGGCCTCGAAGCGACGCTCATCGTCGGCATCATCGCCGCGTTCCTCCGTCGCAACCGCGTTCCCCTCGCCCCCATGTGGTTCGGCGTCGGGGTCGCCGTGGTGCTCAGCATCGCCGTGGGCTTCGGCCTGCAGGTCGTCGAACAGGCGCTCCCGCAGGCCCAGCAGGAGGGCATGGAGGCGATCATCGGCATCGTCGCCGTCGTCTTCGTGACGGGCATGATCGTCTGGATGCGCACCCACGCGCGGACGCTCACGACCGAGCTCGAGGCGAGCGCGACCGAAGCCCTCGGCCGCGGCACCGCCTGGGCACTCGCCGGCATGGCCTTCCTCGCCGTCCTCAAGGAGGGCTTCGAGACCGCGGTCTTCCTGCTCGCCACGTTCCAGGCGTCGTCGGACACCGGGCTCGCGGCGCTCGGTGCGGTCATCGGCATCGCGGGCGCCGTGGTCGTCGGGTACGGCATCTACACCGGCGGCGTCCGGCTGAACCTGTCGAAGTTCTTCACCGGCACGGGGATCTTCCTCGTGTTCGTCGCCGGCGGCCTCGTTTTGACCGTGCTCCGCCGCGCGCACGAGGCCGGCTGGATCGTGATCGGGCAGCAGCGCACGGTCGACCTCAGCTGGCTCGCGCCGAACGGCTCCGTGCAGGGCGCCCTCGTCACCGGCGTCCTCGGCATCCCGCCGGACCCCCGGGTCATCGAGGTGCTCGGCTGGGTGCTCTACGTGGTCCCCGTCCTCGCGATCTCCCTCTGGCCGCGTGCCTGGCGCCCGTCGCGCGAACGGGTCCCCGCCCTGCGACTCGGCATCGCCGGTGCCCTCGCCGTCGCCGCTGCGACCCTGGCGATCGCGGTCCCGACCGGGGGCGTCGACCTCCCGTCCACGACCGCCGTGACCGGCGGCGGCTCCGTCGCCGCGTCCGTCGACGGGACGACCGCGAGCATGCGCACCAGCGGCACGGGCCAGGAGGCGCGGTTCGCCTTCCCGGCGTCGACCCACCGGAGCGTCACCCGCGCGGGCGTGACCGCCGACCGCTGGCGGCGGACCGAGGACGGGTCGGCCGCGCAGCGGCCGTCGAGCCTGACGCTCGACGACCTCGTCGACCTGTTCGGCCGCGTCCCCGTCGGCATCTCACCGAGCACGAACCCCGGGCCGTTCTCGGCGCGCTGGGCCGTCCGCGACACCGTGAGCCTCTGGACCGTCCGGGGTGGGGTCCTGGACGCGAGCCGCGCGGAACGCACGGTGCTCACGCTGAGCGGTGGGGGCCTCCCGTCCGCTCGGACCACGACCCTGGACCGCACCGTCTGGTCCGTGCCGGACGCCCGCGTCCAGCAGGCCGCCACCGCGGTGGCGGCCGCGGACACCCGCTCCGCCGAGCTGCTGCTCTGGAAGGCCTGGCTGCCGATCGCCCTGGGCGTCGCCGCCGCTGCCCAGGCGTTGCTCGCCCTCCGCGACCGCCGTCGGCGGCCGGAGCCCACGACCACCACCCCCGAAACCGACCCGTCACGCGGCCCACCCGCGGACGACCCCACGAGGAGCCCTGAGTATGCCGTTCGGTAGGACTGCCCGCCCCCTGACCACCCTCGGCGCCCTCGGCGTCGTCACCGCCCTCGCCCTGACCGGCTGCGCGAACTCGTCCACGTCGGCGGGTGACACCGCGAGCAGCTCCGGCAAGGTCTCCCGCGTTTCGGTCACACTGACGAACGACGGCTCCGACAAGTGCGCCGTGTCGACCACGAAGGTCCCCGCTGGTCCGGTCACGTTCACGGTGAAGAACGAGTCGTCGACCGCGATCACCGAGGTCGAACTGCTGCAGGACCAGCGCATCCTCGGCGAGAAGGAGAACCTCGCGCCCGGGCTCGCCGCCGTCACGTTCACCGCCACGCTCACCGGCGGCAAGTACCAGGTGTACTGCCCCGGGGCCGACCAGGAACTCACCGACTTCACCGTCACCGGCAAGGTGACCTCGACGGCGAACAGCAGCGCCGCGACCCTCCTCGACGAGGGCACGAAGGGCTACGCCGAGTACGTCGACGGCCAGGTCACCGACATGGTCGCCGCGGTCGAGCAGCTGCAGAAGGACGTCGACGCGGGTGACCTCGCCGCCGCGAAGACCGACTACGCGAACGCCCGCCCGTTCTACGAGCACGTCGAGAGCGACGTCGACGGCTTCGTGAAGAAGGGCTTCAAGGCCACCGACAACGCCGGCAACCTCGACTACCTCATCGACATGCGCGCCTCGAACCTCGACCCGGCCGTCGGCTGGAGCGGGTTCCACGCGGTCGAGAAGGACCTGTTCGAGGCGGGGGCGATCACCGCGTCGACCAAGCAGACCGCCGCGGACCTGACCGAGAACGTGCAGCTGCTCGCGAAGCTCGTGCCGACCCTCGACTACAAGCCCGAGGACCTCGCCAACGGTGCCGCCGGCCTGCTCGAGGAGGTCCAGTCGAACAAGATCACCGGCGAGGAGGAGGCGTACAGCCACATCGACCTCGTCGACCTCGCCGCGAACGTGGAGGGCGCCCGCCAGGCCTTCGCGTACCTCAAGCCGGGCCTGACGAAGCTCGACCCGACGCTGACGAAGCAGATCGCGACGCAGTTCGACCGCACGAACACGCTCATGGACGGCTACCGCAACGCCGACGACCTCGGCGGCTTCGACACGTGGGACGCCGCGACCAAGGCCTCGGACGCGAACACGATCTCGCAGCAGGTCCAGGCGCTGCAGGACCCGCTGTCCCGCCTCGCCGAGAAGGTCGCCACCGCGTGACGACCCCGCACGACGAGCCGGCCCGCGACGGGACGGGCCCCGCGCCCCTCTCCCGCCGCGGGCTCCTCGGCGCCGGCGTGACCGCCGGTGTCGCTGCGGCCGGAGCCGGCCTCGGCGCCACCGCCGGGGTCGCCGGTGCCACGGCCGCGACCGGGGTGAACCCGTTCACCGCGGCGACGAACGGCGACGAGTCGATCGACCTCTCGCGGAGCCACCCGTTCTACGCGACCGCCGCCCGGCAGCCGCAGGGCGGGGTGCAGACCGCTCCGCAGCGCTACTGCGTGTTCATGACGTTCGACATGTCCTCGACGGTCCGGACCGACCTGCAGGTGCTCCTCGCCCGCTGGTCGGCGTCGATCGCGCAGCTGCAGGCCGGGAAGACCGTCGGCAGCGTCGAACCCGCCCACGGCGACGGCGTCGGTGCGGACACGGGGGAGGCGCTCGACCTCGGTCCCGCGTCCCTGACGGTCACCGTCGGCCTCGGCCCGGGGCTCTTCGACGAGCGCTTCGGTCTCGCGTCGAAGAAGCCGGCGCACCTCGCCGCGATCCCGACGCTGCCGAGCGACAACCTCGACCGTGCCCTCACCGGGGGAGACCTGTCGCTGCAAGCGTGCGCGGACGACCCGCAGGTGGCGTACCACGCGGTCCGCGACCTCGCCCGGATGGCCCGCGGCACCGCGACCGTGCGGTGGACGGTGCTCGGCTTCGGTCGCGCCTCGGCCGGGCCCGACCAGTCCACGCCCCGGAACCTCATGGGGTTCAAGGACGGCACCCGGAACATCACCACCGACGAGGACTACGACCGTTTCGTCTGGGTCGACGAACCGGGCTCCGGGGCCGGCTGGATGCGCGGCGGCACGTACCAGGTCGTGCGGAAGATCCGGATGAACATCGAGATCTGGGACGCGGACGTCGTCAGCGACCAGCAGCGGGTGTTCGGCCGCACGAAGATCGAGGGCGCACCGCTCTCCGGCGGCTCGGAGCACACCACACCGGACTTCCACGCGAAGGGCTCGGACGGCACGACGAAGATCGACCCGACGTCGCACATCGCGCTCGCGGCCCACGAGGCGAACGGCGGCGTGAAGATCCTGCGGCGGCCGTACAACTACACCGACGGGCTCAACCAGTACGGTCAGCTCGACGCGGGGCTGCTCTTCGCGGCGTACATGAACGACCCGGAGCACTTCACGACGCTGCAGCGGAAGCTCGGTGCCTCCGACCGGCTCAACGAGTACGTCTCGCACATCGGGAGCGGCGTGTTCGCCGTCCCGCCGGCGCCGCGCAAGGGCTCGTACATCGGCGAGCAGCTCTTCCGCTGAGGAAGTGAGATGGGTGCCCTCCGTCGTTTCCCTGGAGACGGAGAGCACCCGCGTCGCGGAGTCCCCCGGGCGGAACCACCGTCCGGGATGAGAGGCGACCCAGCGCGACGCGTCGCGATGCGACAGGGCTGAGCGTACCCCGCCGATCGCCGGTACAGCAGGGAAGTACCGTGATGGGACAAGCGTCGCGGGCCACCCGCGGACGGGCGCCGACGCTGCGGACCGGCACCGCGCCTCCTGGACCCACGAGAACGGGCCGTCCCACCTGGGTGGGACGGCCCGTTTCTCCTGCCTGGAGGCGCGGCGTCAGTCCGTCAGGTCCGTCGCCTCGCGCTCGGCGCGCTTCCGACGCGCGAGCACCAGCGCCACGAGGCCCGCGAGGAGCAGGAGGCCGGCTGCGACGGCCGGGGCCGCGATGTCGGCACCGGTGTACGCGAGCGCTCCGCCGGCGTTCGCCGGGACCGTGCCGTCGACGACCCCGTCACCGTCGGTGTCGACACCGACCGCACCGTCGTCATCGCCGCCGGCGCCCGGGGTACCCGGCGTGCCGGGGTCGGTCGGGTCCGTGGGGTCAGCGGGGTCGGTCGGGTCCACGGCCGCGGCGACGGGGATCGTCACCGCGAGCGTGATCGTCTGCCCGTTCGGCAGCGTGACCACGAGGGGCTCGTCGGTCGTGGCGGCCGGGGCCACGGCTGCCGCGAGGGTCGTCGTGCCGGCTGCCCGGCCGAGTGCGGTCGCGGGGTCAGTGGTCCCGCCGGGAACGAGGAACGACAGCGTCGCCTGACCCTGCTCGTCCGTCGTGTCGACGATCGTCGTGTCGATCGTCGCGCGGTCGAGTTCCTTCCCACCGGCGCTGACCGTGACCGTGCCGCCCTGGTCGGGTTCGTTGCTGAACGTCAGCGAGGAGAGCTCGATGGTGACCCGGTCACCGGGCTGGAAGCCGCCGTCCGGGGTCGCCGTCGTGCGGATGCCGGTGGAGCGCTGGTCGTGGGCGACCGTCACCGTGGGGTCCGCGCGGAAGTACTCGACCTGCGCCTCGAGGTCGACCTTCCCGCTGTCCTGCTTCGCCGCCGCCTGCTTGAACGCCGCGAAGTTGTCGCCGCCGCCCGCGAGGAACGAGTTGACGGTGACCTTGTAGGTCGTGTCCGCGTCGATCGCCGTTCCGTCGAGGGTCATCGTGGTGATGCGCGAGCCGGCCGGAGCACCCGGGTCGTAGGTGTACCCGAAGCCGTCCGAGGCGCCGAGCTTGAGGAACGGCCGGCTCGACCCGGAGGGCTGCCACTGCTGTTCGAGCGCCTGCCGGATCTGCGCGCCGGTCAGGTCGAGGACGACGAGCGTGTTGGCGAAGGGCTGGACGACCGCGGCCTCCTTGTAGGTGACCGTGCCCGACGCGATGTCGGCCCGGAGCCCGCCGGGGTTCATGAACGCGATCTGCGAGCCCTGGCGGGTCGTCGCGGCGCGCTGCACCTCGGCGACGAAGTTCCCCAGCGTGGACTCGCCGCCGCGGTTCTCGGAACCGTTGCGCTGCTTCGCACGGCCCAGGTCACGGTCGACCGTGCCGAGCTCGACCGCGCCGAGGACCTCGGCCTCGGCCACCGCGTCGTCGACGGTGGCCTGCACGTCGGCGTCGGGCGTGAAGGTCCCGTCGACGAGCCGGATGTTCTCCGCGACGGTCGACGTGACGGTGCCGTCCGCCGCGACGGTGAGCTGCACGTGTCCGAGGTTGAAGCCGTACGAGCCGGTCTGGATCACCGGGCGGGTGGCCGGACCGTCGCCGATCTTCGCCTGGTGCACGTACGTATGGTGGGTGTGCGCGGAGAGGATCGCCGAGACACGGGGGTCCACGTCGCGGACGGCACGGGCGAAGTCGGAGTCGCCGTCGAGGTCCGTCGCAGCAGCGGACTCGGCACCGTCGTGCACGAGCAGGACGAGGACGTCGGCCTCGCCGTTGCCCTCGACGCCGTCGGTGAGGTCCGCTGCGACCTTGTTCACCTCGGTCGTGATGTCGCCCATCTCGAGGCCCTCGATGCCGGCCGGGCTCACGAGGCCCTGTCCGACGAGGTCGACCGTGGCGCCGATGAACCCGACGCGCTTGCCGCTGATCTCCTCGATCGCGTACGGGTCGAACGCGGGCTTGCCCGTCGCGGTGTCGAGGATGTTCGCCGAGACGTAGTCCCACCGCGCGTTCCGGTCGCCCTGGGGTCCGATGACGCGGTCGCGCAGGTCGTCCTGGCCCTTGTCGAGCTCGTGGTTCCCGATGGCACTGACGGAGAGGTCCATCTGGTTCAGGACGTCGATCGTCGGCTGGTCGTCCTGGATGAAGGACTCGAACGTCGATCCGCCGATGTTGTCGCCGGAGCTGACGAACGCGGACGTCGTCGGGTCCGGCCCGCGGAGCTGCTCGAGCGCACCCGCCAGGGTCGCGGCACCGGCGGCGTCGCCGTCGCGCGGGGTCGGCTTGCCGTCGGTCTGCGAGATCGACTGTGCGATGCGGCCGTGGAAGTCGTTGACGTCGTAGAGGTCGATCGTGGTGTCCCCGTCGGCGGCGATGGCAGCGGACGGGACGGACAGGGCGACGAGCACGCCGGCGGTGGCGAGTGCTGCGCCGCCGACGAGGCGCCGTCGTCGGCGCGGGGAGGTGTGAGCGTTCATCGCCCAAGAACCTATGAAGTCGTACAGCCGACGCGCCAGGGTGTGCCGCAACACGTCACGTGTTGTTCACACACGCAACACGGGCATGCACGCCTCACTCGACGGCGATGAGGGGCCGCAGCGTGCGGTGGGCGATCCGGAGCCCTTCGAGGACCTTCTCGTCGGTCCCGCCCCACAGCGGGTCCTCGTGCTCGACGCTCAGGGTGCCGTCGAAGCCGGCCTCGTACAGCCGGTCGACCACGTGCGGCCAGTCCACGACCCCGCGGCCGGGGACCCGGAAGCGCCACCAGCCCATGTCCCACGGGTCGTCGCCCTTGTCGACCTTGCCGAAGAACCCGTACTCGTCGCGCTTGCGCGGGAAGAGCTCGACGTCCTTCGCCTGCGCGTGGACGATGTGCTCGGCGAACGGCAGGATCGTCTCGAGCGGGTCGATGCCGATCCAGGTGAGGTGCGAGGGGTCCCAGTTCAGGCCGAAGCCGAGCCCGGTGACCCAGTCCCAGAGCTCGGGGGAGTACGCGAGGTTGCCCGGGTACCCGTCCGGGTGCCAGCCCTCCATCACGCAGTTCTCGATGATCAACCGCACACCGCGTTCGCCGGCGTGGTCGACGAGCTCCGGCAGCACCTGGTCACCCAGGCGCATGTTATCGCGCACCGACTTGCTGTTGTCGCGGCCGATGAACGTGCCGACGTACGGCACCCCGAGCACCTGGGCGGCGTCGATCGCGTGGAACAGGTGCTCCTTGATCTCGGCCCGGCGGTCGAGGTCCTGGTGCAGGTTGTTCTCGTAGTAGGCGAAGGCCGAGATCTCGAGCCCGGTGCGGTCCAGCAGCTCCCGCGTGGCCTGGGCGTCGTCGTCCGTGAAGGTGGCCACGGGCAGGTGCGCCGCCTCGAAGTCACGCCCGCCGGTGCCGGGCCAGACGCCGACCTCGAGGCGCTCGTACCCCTGCTGCTGGGCGAACGCGACGATGCGGTCGAGCGACCACCCGGGCAGGCAGGCCGTCAGCATCCCGAGCTTCACCGGATCTCCCCCCACGTGCCGTCGGCTGCGCTCCCGACGACGGCGTCGATGATGTGCGCCGACCGGGCGCCGTCCGCGAACGTCGGCAGACCCTCGGGCCACCCGTCCGGGTCGGGTCCGCTCCGGACCGCTTCGTAGGTGTCGGCGACGAACGCGGCGAACGCGTCGAGGTAGCCCTGCGGGTGCCCCGACGGCACCACGGCCAGACGCCGCTGGTCCGGCACGCCGAGCGACGGGTCGCGGACGACGATCTGCGCGCCGCGTTCGTTCCCGAACCACGCCGACTCGGGCTGCTCCTGGTCGAACGCGGCGGACCCACGGGTGCCGTCGACCTCGAACCAGAGCCGGTTCTTCCGCCCGGATGCCACCTGCGAGATGACCACGTTGCCGATGCGACCGGTGCCGGTCCGGAAGGTCGCGACCGCGGTGTCCTCGGTGGTGACCTCGGCGCGCTGCGAGGCGTCGGCCACCGGGTCCGGGTCGGGGGAGCCGGAGAACGACGGGCCGGACGCCGCCGGACGCGTCGGGTAGACGATGTCGGTCGCGGCCGAGACCGAGGCGAAGCGCTCGCCCGTGACGAACTCGACCAGGTCGCACCAGTGCGAGCCGATGTCGGCGAACGCCCGCGAGAGGCCCCCAGAGCCCGCGTCGACCCGCCACGACGAGGCGTCCTCGTCGAGCATCCAGTCCTGCAGGTAGTGGCCGTGGACGGCGAGCACGCGCCCCAGGTCGCCGTCGGCGATGCGTCCGCGGATCTCCCGGACGATCGGGTGGTACCGGTACACGAACGGCACGGTGGCCACGACGCCGGCCAGCCGTGCGGCCTCGACCAGCTCGTCGGCCTCGGTGGCGTCGATGGCGAGCGGCTTCTCGCACACGACGTTGATCCCGGCACGGATGACCGCGAGGGCCTGCGGGTGGTGCTGGTCGTTCGGCGTGCAGACGTGCACGACGTCGGGAGCGTCCGCGATCACCTCGTCGAGCGAGGCGTACCCGCGGGAGAGGTCGAGCTGGGCGGCGACCTGCTCGGAACGGGACGGACTCCGGCCGAGCACCCCGAGGACCTCGGCCCCGGCCGCACGGGCGGCCCGCGCGTGCACGCCGGCGATCATGCCGGTCCCGACCACGGCGACGCGCAGGCGTCGCCCTCCGTACCCACTGCTCATGGTGCTCCCTCGCGCCGGACTGGCCCCCACCGTACCGACGTCTCCCGGCCACACGCCGGAACGCATGAGTACGTTCTGGGGCATGTCGAGCCTCCAGACCTCCCTGCTCATCCTCGGTGCCAGCGGCGACCTGTCCAAGCGGCTCCTGCTGCCGGGCCTGGCCACCCTCCTCGAGGTGAAGGACGACTGGGACGTCCAGCTCGTCGGAGCCGGCGTGGAGGACATCTCGGACGCCGACTGGAAGGCGCAGGTCCGCGAGTCCTTCGAGAACGCGCAGGCGTCGAAGAACGAGGAGGACGAGGGGGCTGCCGACGGCGGTGAGCGCCTCAGCGAGCGGCTCCTCGGTGTCATCGACGCCTCGACCTACCGCAAGGCCGACGTCACCGACGCCGACGACCTCCGGACCCTGCTCGGCGACTGCCGGTACGACCCCGCGATCTACTTCGCCCTGCCGCCCGCCGTCACCGAGAAGAGCTGCGAGGTGCTCAAGGACCTGGACCTGCCGTCCGGGACGCGCCTGGCGCTCGAGAAGCCGTTCGGCACCGACGCCGAGAGTGCCGAGCACCTCAACGACGTGCTGCACTCGTTCCTCCCCGAGGAGCGCATCCACCGGGTCGACCACTTCCTCGGCCGGTCCACCGTGCTGAACCTGCTCGGCCTCCGCTTCGCGAACCGCATCATCGAGCCGCTGCTGTCGTCCGCGCACGTCGCCCGCGTCGACATCGTCTACGACGAGACGCTCGGACTCGAGGGGCGCGCGCGCTACTACGACAAGGCGGGCGCGCTCGTCGACATGATCCAGAGCCACCTGCTCCAGGTGATGGCCGTGGTCGCGATGGAGGCACCGGCGTCGATCGACGCGGACGACCTGCGCACCCAGAAGGAGCTCGTGCTCCGCGCCGTCCGGCCGTGGGGTGGCGACGTCGTCGCGGCGGGCAAGCGCGCCCGGTACACCGCGGGCACGATCGGCGACCGGTCGCTGCCGTCGTACGCCGACGAGGAGGGCGTGGACCCGTCCCTCGGGACCGAGACGCTCGCGCAGCTCACCCTCGAGATCGCGAACTGGCGCTGGGCCGGGGTGCCCTTCACGCTGCGGTCCGGCAAGGCCCTCGCCGAGCAGCGCCGCGAGATCGTGATCACCTTCAAGGACTCGCCGCACGTGCCGGTCGGCCTGCACGGCGCGGAACTGCCCGACCGGCTCCGGATCTGGATCGCACCGGACGAGATGCAGCTCGAGCTCAACGTCAACGGCGCCGGCGACCCGTACACGATCGACCACACGAGCCTCGACGTGACGTTCAACCCCGGACGCCTCAGTGCCTACGGCGAGGTGCTCGCCGGGGTGCTCGAGGGCGACGCCACCCTGTCCGTCCGCGGGGACAGCGCCGTGCAGGGCTGGAAGGTCGTCGAGCCGTTCCTGCAGGCCTGGCGCAGCGGGAAGGCCCCGCTCGACGAGTACCCGGCAGGCTCCGAGGGACCCGGTTCCTGGGACAACATCGACTGCTGACGGACCGCGCGGCGTAGGTTCCGACGCGTGACCACGATCGACGACGTCCTGCAGACCGTTCCCGAACCCGCCGGAGCCGACGTGCGCGTCGATCCCGTCCGCTACGACCACGAGGGCACCCCGCTGCTCGGCGTGCTGGCGAAGGACGCGGCGATCGCCGGTCGTCGCCCGGCCGTGCTCGTCGTCCACGACTGGCACGGCGTCAACGAGCACGTCGAGGCGCGCGTCACGATGCTCGCCCGCCTCGGGTACGTGGCCTTCGGCGCCGATGTCTACGGCGAGGGCGTCCGGCCGGGCGACGACACCGCCGCCCAGGTCGCCGGGTCGTTCTACCAGGACCTCCCGCTCATGCGGGCCCGCGTCCGCGCCGGCCTCGACCGCCTGCTCGAGGACCCCGACGTCGACCCCGCCCGGGTCGTCGTGATGGGCTACTGCTTCGGTGGATCCGCCGCGCTCGAACTCGCGCGCACCGGGGCCGACCTCGTCGGCGCGGTCTCGTTCCACGGCGGGCTGCTCACGCACGACCCCTCCGACGCGGCCGATGTCCGGGCGAGGCTCCTCGTCCTGACCGGTGCCGCGGACCCGGTCGTGCCGGACGAGAAGGTCCACGCGTGGCAGGACGAGATGCGGGCGGCGCCGACCGTCGACTGGCAGGTCGTGACCTACGCGGGCGCGATGCACGCCTTCGCGGTCCCCGGCACCGACGCACCGGACCACGGCGCCCAGTACCAGGCACGTGCCGACCGTCGGTCGTGGCGGGCGCTCGAGGTGTTCCTCGCCGAGGTCTTCGACGAGGAGCTCGCCGCGCTCTGAGGGCCGACACGCCGAGGGCGGGCTCGGGGCGGCCTCGATTGGCGTTCGGGGCCGGAGCTGTTGTAGAGTCTTCCACGGCCGCAAGGCCACGCGCTCGTAGCTCAATGGATAGAGCATCTGACTACGGATCAGAAGGTTGGGGGTTCGAGTCCCTTCGAGCGCACTGCACCACCGAACCGATCGAAGGCCCCGTCGCACCGCGACGGGGCCTTCGTCGTTTCTGGACCGACCGACCGACCGACCGAGCGGCCCGGGGCGGAGCCGCGTCAGCGCAGGCGCGCCGCCTGCTGCCGGTCCTTCTCGTGCTCCCGCACCACCGCGCTCACCGCGAGCCACAGGAGCAGCGACACGAACCACCAGAAGCTCACCACGGCAGCAGCGCCGGCGAGCGACGCCGCGAGCGGCACGAGCTCGACCGAGTCCGGTCCCTTGCCGACGATGACGATCGCCGAGACCCAGAGCCCGATCGCCGCCAGCAGGGAGATGATCCACACGACCAAGAGACCGTCGCGCCACCCGTTGTTCACGGGACCACCGTACCGGAGCGTCTGCACAGGAACGCCGCGGCCACCGAGCAGCCCGGTCAGGACAGGTTGATCGCCACGATCAGGGCGACGAACCCGAGCGTCACCGTCCCGACGATGAGCACCGTCCCGGCACCCCAGGTCGTCCGGAGCCGGCGTCCGGGCTTCGCGACCTCCCGCACCCGCACGACCGGGCCGTCATCGGCGGAGACAGCTGCCTCGGAGCGCTCGTCCCGCCACCGCGCCCAGCGCTCGACCCGGTCGTCGAGGGCGTCGACCGCCGCCGCGAGGGCCTCCCACCGCTCGGGCCGGTCCGTGATCAGGTCGCGGGCGCTGATCAGGTACATCCAGTCGTCCACGATCTCGACGTCGAGCCCCCGCACGTGGTCGACGAGCCGCGCCATCACGTCCGGCGTGAACAGGTACAGCGCGTCGCGTTCGTACCCGGCGGGGCAGTACAGACGGAAGTACCGGTCGAAGTCGCCCTCCAACGACAGCACCTGCGAGCCACGAACGACCGACGAGGTGTGCAGCGGGCGTCGAGGGCCCTCCTCGGAGCGCAGCAGGATGTTCGGCAACGCCACGGGCAGACGCATCGCGCAGTACCCGCCGAACGCCGGCGAGGTGTTCGTCATGGTCGACCGGACGAGCTCGTGGTTCGCGAACTCCAGGCCTCGGGGCCCGGGGGTCCGGAGCACCCGGTAGCAGTTCAGCGCGCCGCGTCGACGGAGCGGGGCGTCACGACGGGTCCCGGTCGGGCCCGGGCTGTACGTCATGCCGTTGGCTGCCGCGAACCGGGCGAGGCGGTGGTGGACCCGCTTCCGCGGGCGCCGGCGCCGCACCCGGATCCACGCCCAGGTGCAGAGGACCCCGGCCAGGCCGAGGAAGGCGCCGATCACGCTCTGCACGAGCACGGCGGTCGCCACGTCCTCGCCGCCCTCGGCGACGGTGGCGGTGATGACGAGGGTGAACGCGAGCAGGCCGATCGGCAGGCAGAGTGCTCCGGCGCCGAGGACGATCCGTCGGACGAGTCCGACCAGGTCGCGCGCCTCGGGGTGTTCGGCGACGAGGGCCTTCCAGGTCCGTCGCGCGTCGCGGCGTCGGACCGGCTCGGTGAGGGCGGTGGTGTCGATCGGTGTGCGCAGTGCCTGCACGGTTCCCCCCGGTTCGTGACCTCACGACCCTACCGGGTGGGCAGACGGACGGGAGGCGCGGTGCCAGCTGGCACCGCGCC
>NZ_MJGR01000032.1:5636-21688 GCF_001865105.1 Curtobacterium sp. MCBA15_016 | reverse complement strand
CACCGCGCCTCCCGTCCGACAGCATGACGCGTCGACTACGCGACCTGCGCGCGCACCTCGGCCAGCGTCGGGTAGTCGGTGTAGCCCTCGGCGCCGTTGCCGTAGAACAGCTCCGGGCGCGGCTCGTTCAGCTCGGTGTCCTGCTCCCAGCGGTACGCGAGGTCCGGGTTCGCGATCGCCGCGCGACCGACGCCCACGGCGTCCGCGTGGCCCTGCGTGACGAGGGCGATGGCCTCGTCACGGGTGGTCAGCGCGCTGAAGCCGGAGTTGGCGATGAACGGGGCGCCCGCGGCCCGGCGGATGTGCTGCACGAGGTCGCCGGTCGGCTCGGCGTGCAGGATGTCGACGAAGGCGAGTCCGAGCGGCGCGAGGCCCTCGGCGACGGCGGTGTAGACCGCGTGGACGTCCGCCGGGTCGCTCTCGAGGACACCCTGGATGCCGTGCTCGGGGGAGAGGCGGATGCCGGTGCGGTCGGCGCCGATGGCCTCGGCGACGGCGGTGGTGACCTCGATCGCGAAGCGGGCGCGGTTCTCGGGCGACCCGCCGTACTCGTCGGTGCGCGTGTTCGACGCTGCCGACATGAACTCGTGCACGAGGTAGCCGTTCGCGCCGTGCACCTCGACGCCGTCGAGTCCGGCGGCGATCGCGTTGCGGGCGGCGCGGACGAAGCCCTGGACGGCCTCGTGCACCTCGTCGGTGGTCAGCGCGTGGGGGACGGGCATGTCCGCCTTCGAGCCGTCGGGGAGGTGTGTCTGCCCGGGAGCAGCGATCGCGGACGGGGCGACGATGCGCGGCGTGCCGGAGATGGCGGTGTGGGACACCCGGCCACCGTGCATGAGCTGCATCACGATGCGACCGCCCTCGGCGTGCACGGCGTCGGCGACGCGGCGCCACCCGGCGATCTGCTCGTCGGTCTCGATGCCGGGCTGCCCGGGGTACGAGCGGCCTTCCTGCACGGGCCAGGTGCCCTCGGTGACGATGAGCCCGAGGCCGGCGCGCTGGGCGTAGTGCTCGACGAGCAGGTCGTTCGGGATGCCGTGCTCACCGGCGCGCGTGCGGGTGAGGGGCGCCATCACGATGCGGTTCGACAGGGGGAGTGCGCCGAAGTCGGCGGGTTCGAAGAGCTTCACGCCCGGGTGGAACGACGTGTTGCCGGGTGCAATTCCCGGTCGGGGCGGATCGTCAGGCTCGGGGGCACACGAGCGTCGAGGAGCGCACCTGCCCCTCGGGGCGGATCACCTGGTGCTGGGAGAGGGGCTGGCCGCAGATCGGGCAGCCGCGGTCGATCGTGCGGTCGTCGATGCCCTCGGGGTGGCCGGCGCCGATCTGCGACGGGCCCATCTTGGCGATGAGCGTGCTGTTCCACCGTTCGTACCACTGTCCGAAGCGACCCACGGTCCGTCCTTTCGTTCGTACACGAACCATTGTGCCACGAACAGCTTCGCAGCACACGGCCGATCACACGGT
The DNA here is from genome assembly GCF_001865105.1 of Curtobacterium sp. MCBA15_016. NCBI lineage: Bacteria > Bacillati > Actinomycetota > Actinomycetes > Micrococcales > Microbacteriaceae > Curtobacterium > Curtobacterium sp. MCBA15_016. The sequence goes on along the minus strand of NZ_MJGR01000032.1, from coordinate 20,221 downwards.
GTCGACGCGTTCGAGCAGTTCGGTGAGCTCGTCCTTCAGTGCTTCGAGGCGTTCGAGCGGCCAGCCGAGGCGGTCGGCGACGGCGAGCGGGACCGCCCGGGCCTGTTCGCGCAGGGAGCGCCCGGCCACGGTGAGGGAGACCTCGAGCTGGCGTTCGTCCGTGGTGCTCCGGGTGCGGCGGACGTAGCCGGAGGCCTCGAGGCGCTTGAGCAGCGGGCTGAGGGTGGCCGAGTCGAGCCGGAGTTCGCGGGCGATCTCGCGGACGGAGCGCGGGTCCTGCTCCCAGAGGGCGAGCATGACGAGGTACTGCGGGTGCGTCAGGCCCATGGGTTCGAGCAGGTCGCGGTAGAGCCCGATGACGCTGCGGCTCGTCGCCGCGAGCGCGAAGCAGAGCTGTCGGTCGAGGGCGAGCGGGTCGACGTCGGTCTCGGTCATCCGCCCACCCTACCGTTCGTGTACGAACGAGCGGGTGGGGTCTGCGCGCGCGGTGCTCGGTCGAGTGGTTGCGGGCGCGGGGTTGCGACAACCCGCGAGTCGATCGACCGGCGGAGTGTCGGAACATGCGCACGCAGAGGATGCGCGGGCACAATGCGACAACCCGCGAGTCGATCGACTGGGCGGAGTGTCGAATCCACGGTGCGAGACGCACGCACGGGAGGCGCGGGCCGACCCGTGTGGGTCGACCCGCGCCTCCTGGGTGGTCGCGTCGTGCCTACGCGCGGTGCGCCGGCGGGTGCCCCGACTCGTGCGCGTTCGCGTCCGGCTCCACGGGGAGCGCGTGCGACCCGGTGTGGGTGTTCTCGTGCCCACCGGCCGGGTGCGACCGCTCGAGCTTGGCGCCCTCGACGTCGACGTCCGGCACGATCCGGTCGAGCCACTTCGGGAACCACCACGCGCTCTCGCCGAGCAGGTGCATCGCGGCCGGGATGAGCAGCATCCGGACGACGAAGGCGTCGACCAGCACACCGAACGCCAGGCCGAAGCCGATCGGCTTGATGGTGGAGGAGTCCGAGAAGATGAAGCCCGCGAACACCGAGATCATGATGATCGCGGCCGCCGTGACCACTGCGCGACCGGCGTGCAGGCCTCGCTGGACCGCGACCTTCGCCGAGGCTCCGTGGGCGTACGCCTCGCGCATGCCCGACACCAGGAAGAGCTGGTAGTCCATCGCGAGCCCGAACAGGATGCCGATCTCGATGATGGGCAGGAAGCTCAGGATCGGTGCGGGGTCGTGCACCCCGAACACGCTGCCGAGCCAGCCCCACTGGTAGATCGCGGTCAGGCCGCCGAACGACGCCAGGACGGACAGGATGAAGCCGGCCGTCGCGGTGATCGGCACGAGGAACGACCGGAACACGATGATGAGGATGATCAGCGACAGGCCAACGACCACCACGAGGTAGAGCGGCAGCACGTTCGAGAGCTTCTCGGACACGTCGATGTTGGCGGACGCGTTGCCGGCGACCCCGAGCGTGACCTTCCCGTCGTCGGTGGAGACGGTCTGCTCGCGGAGGTCCTTCACGAGGGTCTCGGTCGAGACGCTGTCCGGGCCACCGGCGGGCTTCACCTGGAACGCGATGATGTCGCGGTCCTTCGATGCGCCGATCGGCAGGACGGCCTTCACGTCGTCGTTCTTCGCGATCGCTTCACCGATGGTGACCTCGGTCGCGGTGACGTCGTCCGCGCTGACCGAGTCCGGCAGGGTGGCGACCACGAGGAGCGGCCCGTTCTGGCCGGCACCGAACTCGTCGTCGAGGGCCTTGTACGCCTTGTACTGGCTGGACTCCACGGACTCCGACGCACCCGTCGGCAGGCCGAGGCGCATCTGCGTGGCGGGCAGGGCGATGGTGCCGAGCACCGCGACGCCGGCGACGAGCGTGATGACCGCGCGCCAGGTCGACATCGGCTTGTTCGGGACGCGGGTCGAGTCGGTGTTGCCGATCTTCGCGCGCTCCTTCTTCCGGAGGATCCGCATGCCGATGAGCGACAGCAGCGCCGGGGTGAAGGACGTCGCGATGAGGATCGCGAAGAACACCGCGACGGCACCGACCGTGCCCATCAGGCCGAGGAACGGGATGCCCGTGATGTTCAGGGCGAGCAGCGCGACGATGACGGTCGCGCCGGCGAAGACCACGGCGTTGCCGGAGGTGCCGTTCGCGAGCCCGATGGACTCGTGCACGCCCATGCCCTGCTTCAGTTGGGTCCGGTGTCGGTTGAGGATGAAGAGCGAGTAGTCGATGCCGACCGCCAGGCCCAGCATCACCCCCAGCACCGGCGTGACCGAGATGAACTCGACGAGGCTCGAGAACGACAGGGCCGCGAGGGATGCGACGCCGACGCCGAGCACGGCGGAGACGAGCGGGACGGCGGCGCCGATGATCGTGCGGAGCATGAGGAACAGCACGATCGCGGCGATGATCACGCCGCCGATCTCACCGGGGCCGAGGATCGACGGGACGCCCTGGGCGATGTCGTTCGAGACGTACACGTCGACGCCGCTGATGTCGGCCGCCTCGGCATCGTCCGCGATCTGGGTCTTCGTGTCGGCCGGGACCTCGTAGGTCGACTTCGTGAACTGCACGGTGCCGATGACGGCGCTGCCGTTCGACGACACGAAGCGGATGTCCTTCGACAGGTCGAGGAGCTTGGAGCCCTGCTCGAGCTCCTGTTCGCTGTCGTCGAGCTTCTTCGTGTTGTCGTCGATCTTCTGCTGTGCGGCCTCGAGCTGCTGCTCGCCCGAGGTGATCTGCTGCTGCTGCGCGTCGATCTGTGCCTGTGCCTGGGCGAGCTGGGTCTGGGCGGCCGCCGCCGCGGCGCCTCCCGCTGCCTCGGCCTGGGCCTTCTGCGCGTTCAGCTGGGCCTGCGCGCTGGCGATCTGCTCCTTGCCGGATGCCAACTGCGACTTCTGCGCGTCGAGCTCCTCCTGACCGCTCTCGATCTGCGCACGGCCGTCGGTGATCTGCTCGCGGCCGTCGACGATCTTCTGCCGCTGGTCGTCGAGCTGCTGCTGGGTGTCGAACCCGCTCGTGGCACCCTTGACGCCGTCGAGCTTCTCGACCTTCCGCAGGAAGTCGGCGACGTCGGACTTCTGGGCGTCGCTGAAGGCCTTGCCGTTCGTCGTCTCGAAGACGATCGTGCCGGTGCCGCCGTTCGCGGACGGGAACTTGTCGGCGAGCTCGTCCTGCACCTGGCTCGTCTTGGTGTTCGGGATCGTGATCGACGACGAGATGGTGCCGGCGAAGAGCGAGTACGTGAGACCCGCGATGCCCATGATCACCACCCACGCGATGATCACGAGCCAGTGGCGTCGTGCGGAGAACCGTCCGAGACGGTAGAGGAGACCGGCCATGCGGTTGCCCCGATCCTTTCGTTGTCAGCTGCTGTGGAGCGGGGTGCGCCGGTGGACCCCTGGGGAGGGAAGTGTCAGTCGTCGGCCATGTAGCCGCTGCGGACGCTGTGCACGAGTCGTGCGAGCAGGGCGTCCCAGTCGTCGAGCGCGTCCTGGTCGAGGCGGGGTCCGGTCGTCGTGAGCCAGTGCTCGGCGATCACGACGATCCCGCTCATCAGGGACTCGACGAGGAGTGCGGCGTCGAGGGCGTCGGCGGCCGGGTGGCGTCGGGCGACCTCGTCGCGGAGTCGTTCCGTGACCCGTGCGAAGGCGGTCTGGGTGAGCACCGCGGCCTTGGGGTCGTCCTTGCCGGGGTCGCCGAGGATCCGGTACATCCCGGCGATCGCGGGCGCCAGGTCGGCACCGCGGGCGGCGGACTCGAGCTCGTCGAACATCGACGACCGGCTACCGTCGCCGACCGGGGTCTTCGCCATGTCGGCGAGGAAGCGGTCGATGATGACCGAGAGCTCCTGCTCGCAGACGGCCAGCAGGACCTCGTCCAGGGACCCGAAGTGGTTGAACACGGTCCGTCGGGCGATGTCGGCCCGTGAAGCGAGGTCCTCGACGCTGAACCCGCGGCCCCCGCGCTCCTCGACGAGGTCGCGGGCGGCCTGCAGGATCGCCGCACGGTGCTTCGCCTTGAGGGCAGCACGGCGGTCGATCGACAGGGTCACGCCCACGACACTAGGTGCATCGATGCACTCGGTGCAACGACGTGGAGAGCATCTTCAGGTACGTACCCCGGCGGGAACCGTGGTTCTGAACAGATGTGCACGTGGTTGACTGGGCGAGCACGTCCGCCGTACGAAGGAGTACCCGATGCCCGTCCGTCTGTCCCCGCAGCACCTCGACGAGATCGCCGCGAGCGGTGTCGCCGTCCCGACCTACGACCGCGACGGGATCACCGCCGGCATCGTGCACTTCGGCGTCGGCGGCTTCCACCGGGCGCACCAGGCGATGGTGATCGACCGGCTGCTCCAGCAGGGCGAGGCCCGCGAGTACGGCATCTGCGGCGTCGGTGTGCTCGAGCAGGACCGTCGGATGGCCACGGCGATGGCCGAGCAGGGCGGGCTGTACACGCTCGTCCTCAAGCACCCCGACGGCACCCGCGAGTCCCGCGTGATCGGCAGCATCGTCGACTACCTGCTCGCCGTCGACGACCCCGACGCCGTCGTCGAGAAGATGGCGCACCCGGACACCCGGATCGTCAGCCTGACCATCACCGAGGGCGGCTACAACTTCGACCACGTCACCGGCGAGTTCGTCGCCGACGAGCCGGGCGTCGCGGCCGACCTGCGCGGCGACGGCCCGCCGCACACCGTGTTCGGACTCGTCGTCGAGGCCCTGCGGCGCCGGCGGGACCGTGGGCTGGAGCCCTTCACCGTGATGTCCTGCGACAACATCCAGGGGAACGGGCACGTCGCCCGCGAGATGTTCACCGCCTACGCCCGGCTGCAGGACCCGGCGTTCGCCGACTGGATGGACGAGCACGTCTCGTTCCCGAACTCGATGGTCGACCGGATCACCCCGGTCACCGCCGACGAGGACCGCGCCTGGGTCCGGGACGAGCTCGGCATCGAGGACGCCTGGCCCGTCGTCGCCGAACCGTTCTTCCAGTGGGTGCTCGAGGACGACCACCCCGCAGGCCGGCCGCCGTACGAGCAGGCCGACGTCCAGATCGTCGACGACGTCGAGCCGTACGAGCTCATGAAGTTGCGGCTGTTGAACGCGAGCCACCAGGGCCTGTGCTACTTCGGGTACCTGTCCGGGTACCGCTACGCGCACGAGGCCACGCAGGACCCGGCGATCGCGACCTTCCTGCGCCGGTACATGGACGAGGAGGGCACGCCGACCCTGCACCCGGTGCCCGGCATCGACCTCGAGGACTACAAGTCCACCCTCATCGAGCGCTTCCAGAACCCCGAGGTCCGCGACACCCTCGCCCGGCTCTGCGCCGAGTCGAGCGACCGCATCCCGAAGTGGCTGCTGCCGGTGGTGCGCGAGAACCTCGCCGCCGACCGACCCGTCACCCTGTCCGCGGGCATCGTGGCCTCGTGGGCACGCTACGACGAGGGCACCGACGAGTCCGGCGAGCCGATCCAGATCGTCGACCGGCTGGCCGAGCCGTTGCACCGCATCGCGCTCACGCAGCGGGACGACCGGCTCGCCTTCATCCGGAACCGCCAGGTCTTCGGGGACCTCGTGGACGACGACCGGTTCGTCACGGCCTACCGCGACGCCCTCGACGGGCTGATCGCGGACGGTGCCCACGCGACGGTGACGCGCCTGTCGCGTTCCTGAGACGCGACCGTCCACGGTCCAGGAGGCGCGGTGCCAGGCCGCACCGCGCCTCCTGGCCCGTCCCGTGGTGCGTCCAGGGCGCTAGGGTCGCGTCGTGAACCGGACCGACCGCCTGTACGCGCTCGTCGAGGAGCTGCGCGCGGCGGCACCCGGCCGACGGAGCGCTCGTCGCCTGGCCGAGCACTTCGGGGTGAGCGTCCGCACCGTCGAACGGGACCTGCGGGCGCTGCAGGAGGCCGGCCTCCCGATCTGGTCCGAGCCCGGACGCACCGGCGGGTACACCATCGACGCCCGTGCGACGCTCCCGCCCCTCGGGCTCACGGTGGACGAGGCGCTCGCCGTGGCGATCGGCCTCGGGACCCTCGGCGCGAGCCCCTTCCGCGACGCCGCCAGGAGTGCGGCGCGCAAGGTCACCGCGGTGCTCGCCGAGGACGACGCCCGACGGACGGCCCGACTCGCGGCACGGGTGCTCCTGCTCGAGGCGGGGGACCGGGCCCCGGCACCCGTCGCACTCGCGGGGGCGCTCACGGGCGGACGCGTGGTGCGGATGCGGTACCGGGACGCGACCGGCACCGAGACCGACCGCACGGTCGAGCCGCTCGGGTACGTCGGCAAGGGGGAGGACTGGTACCTCGTCGCCTGGTGCCGACTGCGCGACGGGGTCCGGGCGTTCCGCGGCGACCGGGTGCTCGCCGTCGAGGAGACCGACGAGGTCGCGCCGCCGCGGGTCGTCCGGACCGAGGAGCTCGACATCCCGCACGGGGTGCTCCGACCCGTCCTCGGGGACTGACGGTCCGATCCGCGGAAACCCCGACAGGACGGTGTCGCGGACGGCGAGGATGCTCGACCCCGGGTGGCCACGGTGGTCACCCGGGAAGGCACACCGTGGAGTTCGCATCGATCCGCATCATCACCGACGACCTGGACGGGATGGTGGCGTTCTACGAGCGCGTCACCGGCACCACCGCCCGACGTCCGGCTCCGGTCTTCGCGGAGATCGTGACCGGCGGCCTCGTGCTCGCGCTCGGGACGCCGGCGACGGTCGCGGTGCTCGGCGTCGACGCGCCCCGGGCGGGTGCGGCGGGCAGCGCGATCGTCGAGTTCCTCGTGGCGGACGTGGACGCGACGTTCGACCGCCTGCAGGTGGGTCCCGCCGACGTGGTGCTGCCGCCGACGACGATGCCGTGGGGCAACCGGTCCGCGATCCTCCGGGACCCGGACGGCACGCTGGTGAACCTGTTCAGCCGTCCCGCGTGACCGTTCCGGTTCGTCGACCCCGGGGATCGCGAACCGCGACGGTCAGCGCTCGTCGTCGTCCCACGGCACCGGCGTGGTCGTGCCCGTCTCCCAGTCGCTGCGGAGCACGCCGTACCCGACCGAGGCGACGGGGCGTCCGCCCTCGACGGGCCAGCCCTCGCGGTAGTGCGCCTCCTTCACCCAGCCGGCGCGGACGAACACGCGCCGCATCGCGACGTTGTCCTCGCGCGTCTGCCCCTCGAAGCGCGTGACCTCGGGCAGGGTGCGGAACACGTGGTCGGTCGTCGCGCGGAGTGCCGGGACGCCGAGGCCCTGCCCGCGGAACCGGCCGGCGATCCGGAGGTCGAAGAGCGGGACGGGGTCGGCCAGGTCCTCGAGCCGGACGATCCCGACGCGGCCGAGCTCGTCGTGCTCCAACCAGGAGGTGTCGTGCTCGTCGTCGCGGTACGCACCGGCGTCGACGGCGGCCTCGGCGTCGGCGCGGGGGATGGTGCGCCGGACGTGGAACGGGAACTCCTCGCCGGTGAGGAACGCGATCAGGTCGGCGCGGTCGGCGCCGGTCGGGTCGAGTCGGACGAGCGAGACGGAGGACATGGCGATCAGGGTAGCGGCGTCGTGCTCAGCGGCGTCGTGTTCAGCGGGGGAGCGAGGCGGCCCAACGGCCGATCGCGTCGTAGGCGCGCTCGCGGACCTCGGGGGCGGAGAGCACGACGTCGTGCACGGCGCCGTGCAGGCGTCGGACCGTGACCTCGCTGCCCAGGGACAGGGCGCGGTGCGCGACGACGTCCACGTTGAGCGCGACGTCCGCCCGCGCCATCCCGTCGTCCCACCGGGGTTGCAGCATGCTCTTGTCGCTGAGGAGGACGAGCACGGGCACCTCGAGGTCGAGTCCGGCCTCGACCGTGGCCTGGCCGTCGAACACCGCGGCGAGCCAGTTCGGGTGCAGGGGGAAGCCCCGGTCGGGTCGCCACTGCTGGTCGTACGTCCACGAGCCCTCGCCCGCGGCGGACACCGTGCGGGTGTAGAAGCCGGGGTCGACGGCGGGCATCGGCGCGAGCGGGTTCCGACGGGCGCCGAGCTTGATGACCGGCGCCACGATCGCACGGCCGACCGCGCTCGCCTGGAACTCGAGCCACGGGCTGTTCAGGATGAGACCGTCGACCCGGTCGGCGTGCCGGGCAGCCCACAGCGACAGGGTCAGACCGCCGGTCGAGTGGCCCATCGGCACGAGCCGACGACCGGTCTCGCCGTGGTGCTCCGCGGCGATGGCGTCGAGCGCGGCGGCGATGTCCTCGTCGTAGGTGGCGAGGTCGTCGACGTTCCCCGGGGTCTGCCGCGGTCGCAGGCTCCGCCCGTACTTGCGCAGGTCGAGGGCGTGGAACCGGGCGCCGAGCCGCTCGACGCGCTCCGCGAGCTCGACCTGGAAGAAGTAGTCCGACCAGCCGTGCACGTACAGCACGTCGACGCCGTGCAGCGGACCGCGTGCGTGCAGCAGGAGGTCCGCAGCGGATCGGCGTCGTCGGACGAGCGTCGCCACCACCGGTCCCTCGTGGTCCTCGCCGAGCGGGAGCTCGAGGCGCTCGAACGGCGCCCCGAGGACGTCCTCGCGCCACCCGTGGTCCGCCATCCGTCGAGCGTATCCGGAGCCCCTCCGCGTGGTACCGGGGTACCACGCAGCGCGCCCGGAGATCGGTTCCGGTGCCGATGTGCGGGCGGGTGCGGTCTCCGTACGGTTGCCGCATGATCGAGATCCAGAACCTGACGAAGCGCTACGGCGAGAAGGTCGCCGTCGACGACGTGTCGTTCACCGTCCGCCCCGGGGTGGTCACCGGCTTCCTCGGCCCGAACGGCGCCGGCAAGTCCACGACCATGCGGGCCGTGATGGGCCTCGACAGCCCGACCTCGGGCAACGCCGTCGTCGACGGGCGCCCGTACCGCGAGCTCCGCGACCCGCTCCGCCGCGTCGGGGCGCTGCTCGAGGCGAAGGCCGTGCACAAGGGCCGCAGCGCGTACGACCACCTGCGCGCCCTCGCCGCGACGCACCGGATCCCGAAGGCCCGGGTCGAGGAGGTCATCGGCATGACCGGTCTCGAGCGGGTCGCGAAGCAGCGCGTCGGTGGGTTCTCCCTCGGCATGGGGCAGCGGCTCGGCATCGCCGCGGCGCTCCTCGGCGACCCGCAGACGCTCATCCTCGACGAGCCGGTCAACGGCCTCGACCCCGAGGGCGTCGTGTGGGTGCGGCAGCTCGCCCGGAGCCTCGCCGCCGAGGGCCGTGCGGTCTTCATCTCGAGCCACCTGATGAGCGAGATGGCGCTGACCGCGGACCGCATCGTCGTGATGGGCCGTGGCCGGGTCCTCGCCGACACGGACCTCGCCGACCTCGTCGCGTCCTCGACCGAGCGCTCCGTCTCCGTCCGGACGCCGGAGCCCGACCGGCTCATGACCGCCATCGCCGGTCCGGACGTCGCGGTCACGTACGAGGACGACGGCGCACTGCACGTGCGCGGACTCGGCGCGGAACAGATCGGCGAGGCGGCCGCTGCGTCCGGGATCGTCCTGCACCGGCTGGCCTCCACCGAGGCGAGCCTCGAGCAGGCGTACCTCGAACTCACGCACGACGAGGTCGAGTACCGGTCGGAGGTCGCACGATGAGCGCCACGATGACGACCGACCGGCCCCGCACGCTGCACCAGCACGACGCCGCACGCATCCGGTTCTCGGGCGTGCTGCACTCCGAGTGGATCAAGCTGCGGTCCCTCCGCTCCACGATCTGGAGCCTGCTCGTCCTCGTCCTCGTGCCGATCGGCATCGGCGTCCTGCTCGCCTCGCTGGCGGACGACGGGGGCCGGACCGTCACCGGGGACGCCGCCCGGAACGCGCTCGTGCAGTACAGCACCAGCGGTGCGACGATCGCCGTCCTGGTCGTGACCGTCATCGGCGCCCTCGTCGTGACCGGCGAGTACGGCACCGGCATGATCCGGTCGACGTTCTCGGCGGTGCCCCGGCGGTGGGAGGCGCTCGCCGCGAAGGGCATCGTGCTCGCCGCGACCGTGTTCGTCACGAGCGCCGTCAGCGTGTGGGCGACGGCGTTCACGACGCTGCCGATCGCCGACGCGAACGGGGTCGAGGCCTCGCTCGACGCCAGCGTCGCGATGCCGCTGCTCGGTGCGTCGGTGTACCTGACCCTCATCGCGCTGCTCGCCTTCGCCGTGGGCATCGTGCTGCGTTCCACCGCGGGGGCGATCGCCACCGTGCTCGGCCTCATGCTGGTGGCCCCGGTGGTGGTCCAGCTCGTGCAGGGGTTCACGAACGCGACGTGGCTCGGCACGCTGAACAACCTGCTCCCGCAGAACGCCGGGCAGCCGCTCATGCAGTTCGGCACCGAGGACACCTCGGGCTGGCACGACGGCGTCCTAGCCTTGGGAGGGTGGAGCGGATTCGCGGTGCTGGCGGCCTGGGTGGTCGCGGCGTCGGCGACGGCACTCGTCCTGGCGCAGAAGCGGGACGCGTGACGATGACCGAACCCGTCCCCGGCGCCGTGCACGACGGCGCCGGGGACCTCACGCTGCCCGTCGCACCCGGACGGATCCGGCGCTGGTGGGCCGGACACCCGCGTGCGGCGGACGTCCTGCTCATCCTGTTCTGGGGCGGCCCCGAGGTCGCCTTCGCGATCGGCGGTGTCTGGCGCGCGGACTCCTCGGTCACGAACACGGTCGTGGTGCTGGTCCTCGTCGGCATCGCGGTCGCGGGCATCCCGTTCCGTCGGACCCGGCCGCAGGTCACGGTCGTGGCCGGGCTCGTGTCCGTCGTCGCGATGGCGTGGACCGAGGCGGGGTACTCGCCGATGCTGTTCGCCGCCTTCGCCGCGTGCGTGTGGTGGTCGCGGGCAGCGGGGTGGTGGAGCATCGCTGTCGCGTCCGTGCTCGGTGCGGCGGCCACCGCGGTCCGGGTGTGGGTCGTGGCTCCGGGATCGGGTGGACTCGGCGAGGTCTTCGCACCCGCGCTGCCGGCCTTCCTGGTCATCGCGGTGCTGATCGGCACGACGACCGGGGACCGCCGCCGCTACACCGAGGCGCTCATCGACCGGGCACGCCAGCTCGCCCGTGAGCGCGATCAGCAGGCCCGGCTCGCCGCGGCAGCCGAACGCGCACGGATCGCCCGCGAGATGCACGACATCGTGTCGCACTCGGTCACGGTCATGGTCCGACTGGCCGAGGGCGCCGCGGCGGGGCTGCCGGACGACGACCCGTCCGCGACGGCGATGCGCGGCGTCGCGGACGTCGGCCGGAGCGCGATGACCGACATGCGGCGCATGCTCGGTGTGCTGTCCGAGCCGGGTGCCGGCAGCGGCGGCGCCGACGCTGCGGACTCCCTCGCCCCGCAGCCGGCCGTCCGTGACCTCCCGCAACTCGTCGACGGCTTCCGCGCGCTCGGCACCCCCGTCACGCTCGAGGTCGCCGGTGGTCCGCCGGACGACGACGCCCTGCAGCTGGCGGTCTACCGCATCGTCCAGGAGGCCCTCACGAACGTCGTGCGGTACGCCCCCCGTGCCCGCGCGGTGACCGCCACCGTGACCACCTCGTCCGACGAGGTCGTCGTCACCGTGACGGACGACGCTCGACGGACCGCCCCAGCACCGCAGATCGGAGCCGGACGTGGGCTCGTGGGCATCCGCGAGCGCGTGCACGCCCTCGGCGGCAGCGTCCACGCCGGTCCGCGCCCCGCGGACGGCTGGGAGGTCCGGGCGACGATCCCGGTCCGGAAGGAGGCCTGAGTGATCCGCGTCGCGATCGTCGACGACCAGCAGCTCATCCGCACGGGGTTCCGGCTCCTGCTCGACGCCCAGCCCGACATCGAGGTGGTCGGTGAGGCCGAGGACGGTGCCGCCGGCGTCCAGCTGGCACGCGCCCACCACCCGGACGTCGTGCTCATGGACGTCCGCATGCCCCGCGTCGACGGGGTCACCGCGACCGCCGCGATCGTCGAGCAGCTCCCCGACACCCGCGTGCTCGTGCTCACGACGTTCGACCTCGACGAGTACGCGTTCGGCGGGTTGCGAGCGGGGGCGAGCGGGTTCCTCCTCAAGGACATCAGCTCCGCGCAGTTGCTCGACGCGATCCGTGCCGTGGCCTCGGGTGAGGCGGTCGTCTCACCCCGCGTCACCCAGCGGATGCTCGACCTGTTCGGCACCCGGCTGCCGGATCCGGGGGACGGCGGCCCGGACCCCGCGGCCGCGCTCACACCCCGGGAACGGGACGTGCTGCTCGCGATGGCGCGGGGACTGTCGAACCAGGAGATCGCGTCGTCGCTGCACACGAGCGAGTCGACGGTGAAGACGCACGTCGGCCGGGTCCTCGCGAAGCTCGGCCTGCGGGACCGCGTGCACGCGGTCATCTTCGCCTACGAGCACGGCCTCCTGTAACGATCCGTACCGCCTCGGGACCTTCCCAGCCGCCGTGACGGACTTCCCCGGGGAAGTCCCGGCTGTCGTCCGACCTCGGCTGGGACGCTCCGGGAACCGCAGCAGCGGTGATCCACACGAGGGGGAGGCCCAGGGGATGACGTTCAGACGTGCAGGAGGAGCCGCGCTCGGCTTCGTCGGCGGGAGTGTGCTCGCCGGGTTGCTGGTCGGGGTCGGCGTGACGCCGGTGCTGGCGGTGGCAGGGGTGGGGACGACCTCGGCGATCGGGGTCTTCGACTCGATGCCGGAGTACATCGAGATCGGTGAGCTGCCGCAGCGCAACGAGGTCTGGGCGTACCGCGGCGGGAAGCCGGTGCACCTGGCGAACGTCTGGGCGCAGAACCGGCAGGAGCTCAGCCTCGACCAGATCAGCGACACCCTCGAGCACGCGGCCGTCGACGGCGAGGACAAGCGCTTCTACGAGACCGGCGGCGTCGACGCGACGAGCATGGTCCGGTCCCTCGTGAGCGTGGTCGCCGCGGGCGGCAAGGGTGGCTCCGGTGGGTCGACCATCACGATGCAGCTGGTGCGGAACATCAAGATCCAGCAGGCGAGCGAGCTCCCGACGGCCGAGGAGCGGGACGCCGCCTACAAGGAGGCGACGAAGCGTTCCGCGCAGCGCAAGCTCGCCGAGATGAAGCTGGCGATCGGCCTCGCGAAGGAGTACTCGAAGCAGGAGATCCTGTCGGCGTACCTCAACATCGCGTACTTCGGCGACCAGACGTACGGGGTGCAGGCCGCCGCGCAGCGCTACTACGCCAAGGACGCCACCGACCTGTCCCCGGCCGAGGCCGCGTCGCTCGTCGCGATCGTGCAGTGGCCGGAGCGGCGGGACCTGTCGCGTCCGAGCCACTACGCCGACAACGTGGCCCGCCGCGACGTCATCCTCCGGTCGATGCACGACCAGGGGCACCTGAGCCGTGCCGAGCTCACCGAGGCACTGGCGTCGAAGCCGGCCGAGTACGTCCGCCTGACGCCCCCGCAGCAGGGGTGCGAGGCCGTCGCCCGCGGCGCGGAGTTCTTCTGCCAGTACGCGGTCGAGGCCGCTCGGGAACTGCCGCAGCTCGGCCCGACGCAGGACCGCCGCGACGACGCCTGGCGGAAGGGCGGCTACCGCGTGCAGACGACCCTCGACCTCGACCTGAACGGGCAGCAGAAGGCGCTGCTCGACCGCTACGACCCGGCCACCGAGTCCCGGTTCGCACTCGGCGCCACGCTGGACACGGTCGAGGCCGGGACCGGTCGGGTCCTGACAATGGCGCAGAACAAGGACTACGACCGCTCGTCGAACGCGCCCGCGAGCGCGACCTCGCTGAACTACGCGACCGACGAGGCGAACGGCGACTCGACCGGGTTCCAGGTCGGCTCGACCTACAAGATGTTCACGCTCCTGCAGTGGCTCGCCGCCGGCAAGAGCCCCGACGCGGTCGTCGACGGCACCCGGCACGGGCGGAGCTCGTGGACGCAGTGCGGGCAGACGCTCGACTCGTACTGGAACCCGAAGAACGACTCGCCGGGACAGACCGGCCGCTTCACGGTCCGCGCGGCGACGGCGCAGTCGGTGAACGCCGCCTACGCGTCGATGGCCGAGCAGCTCGACCTGTGTGACATCCGCGACACCGCGGCGGCGCTCGGCGTGCACCCGGCGACCGGGGGAGCCCTGCCGGCGAACCCCGCGGCCGTGCTCGGCACGACGAGCATCGCGCCGCTCACCATGGCGGCCGCGTACGCCGGCGTGGCGAACGGCGGCGTGTACTGCGCGCCGGTCGTCATCGACCAGGTGACCTCACGGGACGGCGAGCAGCTCGGCGGCCAGCAGCGCTCGTGCCGGCAGGCCGTCCCGACCGCCGTCGCGACCACCGCGTTCGAGGTCATGCAGGGCGCGTTCCGCGGCGGTACCGCGAACGGCGGGCAGACCCCGGACGGTGCGACGGTGTTCGGCAAGACCGGCACGACCGACGACGCCGACCAGATCTGGCTCATCGGCGGGACGACCCGCGCGGTGACGGCCTACTGGCAGGGGAACACCGACGGTGGGAAGGCGAACCTGCGCCACTTCGACAACGTCGAGGGGACGTACGCGAGCACCCGTGCCGCCGTGTGGCGGCAGGCGCAGACGGCGGTCAACGCGGCGGTGTCCGTGGGGTGAGCTGCAGCGGACGAACGACGGGAGGCGCG
>NZ_MJGR01000032.1:0-5096 GCF_001865105.1 Curtobacterium sp. MCBA15_016 | reverse complement strand
CCTCCCGTCCGTCGTCCGGTGGCGACTACGACAGCTTCTTGCTGTCCTCGAGCCAGCCCGCGAGCTGCTGCATGTAGCCGGCCTGCGACGCGTAGTCGAGCGCCGGGAAGGTCCAGCTGTGCACCTGGCCGGCCTCGAGCGCCGCGTTGTCGGCGAACGTCGGCTGCTTCTCGAGGTCGGCGACCTGGTAGCCCTGCTGCGACAGCAGGATCACGTCACCGGAGATCTGCCCGGCGTTCTCCCACGAGTAGATGCCCCAGTAGAAGCCCTTGGGCTTCGGGTTCACGAAGTCGACGCCGAAGGACGTGTACATCTGCAGGGTCGGCTCGTCGCTCGGGCGGGTGACGTAGGCCCCGTCGCCGTCGGCGTACATCGAGACGACCGAGAGGTCGGACTCCTTCGCGGCCTTCTCGAGGTCGTCCGCTGCGGTCTCGAAGCGGTCCTCGGCCGCGTCGACCGTGGACTCCTTCGCACCGAGCGACTCGGCGAGGTCGGCGATCGTCTTGATGACGTCCTCGCCCTTGCCGCCCCACTTGACCTGGGCGACCGGAGCGATCGCCTGGACCTGCTTCTGCTGTTCCTTGTCCTTGAAGCCGTAGCCCGGCTGGGTGGTGTCGAGCGTGCCCTTCTCGTCCGTCGGGTAGACCGAGGTGACGACGAGGTCGGGCTTCAGCGCGGCGAGCTGCTCGAGGTCGATGTCGCCGTAGGCCTCGCCGAGCTGCGTGATGCCGTCGGTGTCGAGGTCGTCGAAGCGGGCGTCCTTCGCCATGGTGAGCTGCCCGAAGGTGCCGACCGGCTTGAGCCCGTACTCGATGAACGAGATCGCGATGTCGTTGAGCACGACGATGCGCTTCGGGGTGTGGTCGACCTTGACGGTCGTGCCGGTGGCGTCCTTGTACGACCAGGCGCCGTCGGCTGCGGCGCTGCTGCCGCTGCCGGCGCTGTCGTCGGAGCTGTTCGTGCTGGAGCAGCCGGCGAGGAGGAGGGCCGAGACGGCCACGGAGGTCACGAGGGCGGCGCGGAAGGAGCCGCGGCGGAAGGTCTTCACGTTAGGAGAGGCTAACCTAAGTTGAGCGCGCCCGCCAGTTCGTCGTGGCGGACCACATCGTGCTCGTCGGCCTCGGGGACGATCATCGGGGCCCCGGTCACCGGGTCGGCGACGACGCGGGCGTGCAGCCCGAACGCGCGTTCCAGCAGCTCCGGCGTGAGGACGTCCGCCGGGGTGCCGTCCGCTGCGACACCGCCCTCGTGCAGGACCACGAGCCGGTCCGAGTACCGGGCCGCCAGCGTCAGGTCGTGCAGGACCATGACGACGGTCGAGCCCTGTTCGCGGTTGAGGCGCCGGACGAGCCGGAGGACCTCGAGCTGGTGCGCCAGGTCGAGGTAGGTCGTCGGTTCGTCCAGCAGGAGCGTCTCGGCCTGCTGCGCGACCACGAGCGCGATCCACGCGCGCTGCCGCTGCCCGCCCGACAGGCTCGCGACGTCCCGGTGGGCGACCTCGGTCAGACCGGTCGCCGCGATGGCCTGCTCGGCGACGTCGGCGTCGTCGGCGGTCCACGGCTTCGCCCACGACTGGTGCGGGTTCCGGCCGCGCATCACCAGGTCGAGGACGCTCGTCCCGGCCGGGGCCACGGGGGACTGCGGCAGGATCGCGAGCTTCTTCGCGACCGCTCGGTTCGACTCCCGGCGGATCGGGGTCCCGTCGAGGTGGACCTCGCCGGCCTGGGGCTTGAGCACCCGGCCGAAGGCCTTGAGGAGCGTGGACTTCCCGCAGCCGTTCGCGCCGAGGAACGTCGTGACGGTGCCCCGCTCGATCCGCAGGTCGAGGTCGGAGAGGACGGGGTGCCGGTCGTAGCCGACCGCGAGCCCGCGGGCCTCGAGCACGGGGACGGTGGCGTCGGTCGTGGTGTCCGGGGTGGGGGTCATCGGGACATCTCCTTGCGGTGACGGATGAGGAGCCAGATCAGGTAGGGGGCGCCGATCACGGTCGTGATGATGCCGACCGGCACCTGCCACGGGAACGCCGACCGGGCGAGCAGGTCCGCGGCGAGGACGAGGGCGGCACCGAGCGCTCCGGCGAGCAGCAGGGGTGGACGGTTCGTGCCGGCGAGCCGGAGCCCGACCTGCGGGACCACGAACGCGACGAAGCCGACCGGGCCGGCCGCGGCGACGGCGGCGGCGGTCAGGACGACCGCGAGCGCGATCACGACGAGTCGGTGTCGCTGCACGGCCAGGCCGACCCCGGTCGCGACCTCGTCGCCGAGCTGCCCGATGCCGAGTGCGGCGCTCGTGGCCAGGGCCAGGGGGACGGCGATCGCGGCGACCACGAGCAGCGGCCAGACGCTCGACCACGAGGTGCTCGACAGGCTGCCGACGAGCCACTGCGAGGCCGCCGCTGCCGCCGTGATCTTCGCGCGGACGAGCAGGTAGCTCGTGACGGCGTCGAGCGTGGCGCTCACCCCGATGCCGACGAGGATCAGCCGGTAGCTCTGCACACCGCCGCGCCACCCGAACCCGTACACCGCCGCGGCTGCGAGGAGCGCACCGATCGTCGCGGCCACCGGGATGCCCCCGCCGAGGACGATCGCCGAGACCGAGTACGACCCGCCGCCGAGGACGATCGCGGCCACCGCTCCGACGCTCGCGCCGGACGTCACCCCGATGATGTCGGGCGTCCCGAGGGGGTTCCGCGTGAAGGTCTGGGTGAGGGCGCCGGCGACACCGAGGGTCAGGCCGACGAGCGCGCCGGTGAGGACGCGGGGGAGGCGCAGGGTGGAGACGATGAAGGCGTCCGGCCCCGTCTCGAGCCCGAACAGCGAGCGGAGGACCGTGGCCGGGGCGATCCAGGTCGAGCCGATCGCGACACCGAGGACGATCAGGACGCCGACGGCACCGAGCGCTGCGACCGTGTACCAGAAGACGCGGGGGCGCCAGGCGAGCCCGACGGGACCCACCACGACGCCGCGACGACCGGCGGCGGCCTGCGCGCGGGGGTGTGCTCCCGTGCCCGTGCCCGTGCGCGTGCGCGCCTGCTCCGCCGCGCTCACAGCGACACCAGCGATCGGCGACGTGCGACGGCGACGAACACGGGCCCGCCGATGACGGCCAGGACGATGCCGACCTCCACCTCGGCGAAGCCGCCGATCAGGCGACCGACCACGTCCGCGAGCACGACGAGCGCCGCACCCACCAGCGCGGACACCGGCAGGGTCCAGCGGTGCCCCGTGCCGACGAGTGCCCGGGCGACGTGCGGCACCGTGAGGCCGACGAACCCGATCGGGCCCGCGGCGGCGGTCGCCCCGGCGGCGAGGAGCGTGATGCCGCCGAGTCCGACGAGCCGCGCGACGAGCACGTTCTCGCCGAGGCCCTTCGCCAGGTCCGTCCCGAGCCCGAGTGCGTCGAGCGCCCGCACGTTCAGCACGGCGAGCACGAGTCCGGCGACGAGGAACGGCCAGACGGCTCCGAGGACGTCGAGCTGCCGTGCCGCGAGCGACCCGACGACCCACAGCCGGTACGCGTCGAGCGAGTCCTGGTCGGTGAGCACCACGAACGACGTCAGGGCACCGAGCAGCGCCGAGACCGCGGCTCCGGCGAGGGCGAGGGGCACCGGGCTCGCGGTCCCGCTGCCCGCGATCGTCACCGAGAACACGACCACGCTCGCCACGAGGGCCCCGACGAGCGCGAACCACACCGTGGCGCCCGTGCTCGTGATGCCGAACACGTAGACGCCGATCACGACCGCGAGGCCGGCACCGGACGAGACGCCGAACAGGCCCGGGTCGGCGAGGGGGTTCCGGGTGTGCCCCTGCATGAGCAGGCCCGCGATCCCGAGCGCCGCTCCGACCGCGGCACCGATGAGGGTCCGGGGGATGCGGGAGCCCCAGACGATCGCCTCGTCCGTGCTGCTGCCGGTGCGCATGAGCCCGTCGAGGACCCGGTCGGCACCGATCCGGTTGCTGCCGAGGAGCAGGCTCGCGACCGCCACCAGGGCGAGCACCACGACGAGCGCGACGATCACCAGGGCCCGGCGTCGGACGGCGGTTCGGTGCACGCCGAGCGCGTCGGTCGGACGCGTGGCAGGGGCCTCCCGGACGGGAGCCAGGGTGGGGATGGGGGCTGGCACGGAGATCATCTTAGGTTAGCCTTGCCTCATGGCGAAGATCCCGCGGCTCCTGCCCGAGAACCCCCGGCTCTTCCGCGCGCGGGTCGTCCGCACCGAACGGGTCACCCCGTCGATGCACCGCGTCACGGTCACCGGCGACGACCTGCACGAGTTCCGGTACCTCGGGTTCGACCACTGGTTCCGCCTGTTCGTGCAGCGCCCGGACCAGGACGCCTTCCGGATGCCCGACCTCGACGGCACCAAGTGGTGGCCGACCTACCTCGCCATCCCCGAGGACGTCCGCCCGCACTGCGCGAACTACACCGTCGCGGCCTTCCGCCGGCTCGCCGACGGCACACCCGAACTCGACGTCGACTTCGTCGTGCACACCGACGCGGACGGCACCCCAGAGGGCCGCGCAGCCATCTGGGCCTGCGACGCCGGCCCCGGTGACGAGCTCGCGATGCTCGACCAGGGCTGCATCTTCGACTGCCCGCCCGACACGAGCGAGGTGCTGGTCGCCGCCGAGGAGACCGGGCTCCCCGGGGTCGTCGGCATCGCCGCCTCGCTCCCGCGCGACGCGGTCGGCCGCATCATCCAGGAGGTCCCGTCCAGAGGCGACGTCCGTCCTCTCGACGCACCCACGGGTGTCACCGTCACGTGGATCGTCCGCGACGAGGTCGCCCCGCACGCGGTCCCCGGTCGGGCGGCGCTCGCCGAGCTCCAGCGGCACGTCCCGGCCGACGACCGCGGGTACGCCTTCGTGGTGGGCGAGTCGACGCTCGCGACCGAGGGGCGTCGACACCTGCACCGTGCCGGGCTGCCGAAGTCCCGGATCACGTTCTCCGGCTTCTGGAAGCACCAGGCCCGCGAGTCCGTCTCCGCCTGACCCGGCTCCTGTTCGGCACGCCCGATCCGGCTTGCGCGTCCCCACATGCGAGACGGGAGGTGCGGTGCCAGCTGGCACCGTCCCTCCCGTCCGTCCTGTGGTCGC
>NZ_MJGR01000031.1:21051-21967 GCF_001865105.1 Curtobacterium sp. MCBA15_016 | reverse complement strand
CCACGGTCTCGGCGGTCGCCCGCTGGAGCCCGCGTGCCTGCCACAGCTGCGTGAGCTCCTCCAGCTCGGCGACCGGGTCCTCTCGCAGCTCCCGGCGCTCCTTCTCGATGAGCGACCGCTGGCTGTCCTTCTGGCTGCTCACCGACACGTACTCCCCGAGCGCCATGGAGACCGCGCCACCCACGAGTGCGGCGATCCCGGCGGTCGCGATGGCGGGCACCGATGTCGACGCCCCGGCGACCCCCACGACGATCGACGCCGTGGACACGATGCCGTCGTTCGCGCCGAGCACACCGGCTCGGAGCCAGTTCAGGCGCGCGGCGAGGTCGCCGTCGTGCGCCTCACCGGGGTGGGGTCCAGGTGCGGTCATGGTCCTGATCGAACCAGGTCGGGCCCGTCGTGTTCGAGCGCGGGGTCGTGTTCGTGTGAGGTTTCGAACGATGCCGGCGCCCGGAACCGCTTGGCTGGAGCCACAGCGCCGGTGTCGATCGGCGCACGATGTGGAAGGCCGACATGGACTGGCAGTTCGGCGGGATACCGCTCCACCCCCTCTTCGTCCACCTCACCTCCGTCGCGGTCCCGGTCGCGGCCCTCACCGCGATCGCCGTCGCCGTGTGGCCGGCAGCGCGACGGTGGCTCGCCGTCGGTGCGCCGGTCATCGGGCTGGTCGCACTGGTGTCCGTCCCGCTCGCGACGTCCTCCGGCGAGTGGCTGGAGCACCACGAGCAGGAGACCGCGTTGCTCGAACGGCACACCGAGCTCGCCGACGGGATGCTCCCGTGGTCGATCGCGGTCTTCGCGCTCCTGACGCTCTGGTGGGCCTGGCACCGCTTCGGGACCGCCCGGGTGACGAGCGTCGGCGTGGTGCGGGCCGTCGGGATCGTCGGACCGGTGCTGCTCGGGCTGGTCGCCGTCG
>NZ_MJGR01000031.1:18941-20426 GCF_001865105.1 Curtobacterium sp. MCBA15_016 | reverse complement strand
GCTCGGGCTGGTCGCCGTCGTCTCGATCATCGAGGTCGTCGTCATCGGCCACGCCGGAGCTGAGTCCGTCTGGAAGGGGTAGGACGCTCACCAGCCGAGATGGGCGTCGCGGCGCGAGCCGCCGTGGTCGTGCGCTCGCTCGCGCTCCGCTGCTGCTGCCAGCACGACGGCGGGTGCGGACCGAGGCACCACGCAGAGCGGAACGGACGAGCGGTGCATGAGCGACTCGCCGACCGACCCGCCGAGGAACGCGCCGACCGCCGAACGGTGACGCCGGCCGACGACCACGACGGAGGCCGTCGCAGCCGCGCGCGCGAGCGTCTCGGACGGTCTCCCCTGTCGGAGCTCGCCCCGCATCCGGAGATCGGGGTGCGACCGGCTCACGGTCCGGATGGCCGCGTCGAGCTCGAGCTGCCCCTCGTGCTCCCACCGCGGCCGGTCGCGCTCGAGGTACACGGCGCCGAACGGGGAGACGCTCGTCGGCGGCTCCCACGCCCGCACGAGGACGAGTCCGTCCCTGCACCCCGCCGCGAGCTGGGCGGCGACCGCCAAGGCCGTCCCCGCGGTGCGACCGTCGACCCCCACCACGACCGCGTCTTCGTCGCATCCGACCCGCCATCGCTCGGGGACCACGACGACGGGGACGGCGACGCGCGCGACGATCCGCTCGGCGACCCGACCGGTGAGTGCCGCCCACACACGCTCCGAACGGCGTCCGCCGATGACGAGCACGTCCCCGTCCGTCGCGTCGACGAGCAGTCTGGACACGGTCGGGCCGTCGACGACCTCACGGACGACGCGCAGGCGCGGGTGGCGATCCCGCAGCCGGTGCTCGGCGATCGTGAGCCGCCCGGTCGACCGTTCCCGGGACTCACCGGCCCGCTCGTGCACGGTGAGGAGCCGGACGACGTCGTCGTCACGGACGGCGAGGTCGAGCCAGTCCAGACCGTTCCAAGACGCATCGGAATCGTCCACCGCGACGATCCATCGAGTCGGTTGTGGCATGAGCGGTCCTCTCGTCGGCAACGGTCACGACGATGCGCTGTGCGATCGCCAGCCGCCAGGCCGTTGGTCCCCCGAGGCTCCGAGGTCGGCTCGCCCGCACGATGCCAGAGGACCTTCGTCCCTGCCCCGGCCCCACCGGGGCACCGTAGCGTCGCGTCGACCGAAGCGGTGCGAGCCGCTGGCGACGCACCGTGCAGCCGCCAGGGAAGGAAGCGATCATGACCGCGTACACCGTCGCCATCGACGACTCCGTCGCCGGCTGGAAGACCGTGGACTGGGCGGTCGACGCCGTCGACCCCGCGGTCGACGACGTGCGACTGCTGACCGTCAGCGAGTTCTTCGGCGAGGCGCTGACGCGGTCGGAACACCGGCTCGACGCCGCCGAACAGCGCCTGCGCACAGTGCACCCGGGACTCTCGGTCACACACGACGTCACGGGCGGCCCGACCGCCGACCGGCTGGTGGCGGACGCCGCGCTCG
>NZ_MJGR01000031.1:17368-18403 GCF_001865105.1 Curtobacterium sp. MCBA15_016 | reverse complement strand
GTGGCGGACGCCGCGCTCGGGGACGTCCTCGTGATCGGCGCACCGCAGGCGCACACCCTCACCGCGGCCATCACGGGGCGGGTGGCGGAACGGATCGTGGCGCACGCAACCACGCCGGTCGTCGTCGTCCCCGAGGAGTGGGAGCGCAGCGACGGGCCGGTCGTGGTCGGCGTCGACGGCCGGTCCGCCGCGTCCGCGCTCGCCTGGGCCGCAGACGCCGCCGAGCGACGCGGCACGGACCTCGCCCTCGTCCGGGCGTGGGCGGTCCCGACCGCGATGGCACCGTACGCCGACATCTCCCTCGAGGAGGACCGCGTGCTCTGGTCCGACGAGGCCGACATCGAACTCCGCGCGGCCCTGCGGGCGGTCGGTGGGGCGCACCCTGCGCTGCGCGTCGACGGGTCGTCGGTCGAGGGCCAGCCGCGCGACGTCGTGCTGCAGTCGTCCCGCGGCGCGTCCCTCGTGGTCGTCGGACGGCGCCACCGGACCGCCCTCGGCGGCTTCCTCGCCGGGTCCGTCGGCGAGCGACTCATGCACCGCGGGCACGCGCCCGTGTGCATCGTCCCCCAGCCGCGCCGGGTGGCCGGGTCCGACGACCGCACACGCGAGCCTGCACACGCCGAGGCGCGGTGATGCGCGACGGGAACGCCGTCACGACCGAGCACATCGTGGTCGGCATCGACGAACACGACGCGAGCGACCGCGCGGTCGACTGGGTCGCGCTCCGTCGGGTGATCCCCGGCAGTCGCATCGAGGTCGTCACGGTCGCGAACGGCTGGGGCGGGGACGTGCCCGCGCTCGACCGACGACTGCGCCGGGCGACCGAACGCCTCACGGGTGCGCACCCCCGGGTCGAGGTCACCACGGCCACGCTCTTCGGGGCGCCGGACCGCGTCCTGGTCGAGACCGCGGCCAGCGCCGACCTGCTGGTCATCGGCTCCCGACGCCAGCACCGCGTCCGCACCGCGCTCGACGGCTGGATGCCGGAGCGCGTCCCGACACTGACGACCGTCCCGACGGTCGTCGTCCCCGAGG
>NZ_MJGR01000031.1:16285-16657 GCF_001865105.1 Curtobacterium sp. MCBA15_016 | reverse complement strand
CCTGCTCGGCGTCGACGACGCGAGCGGTGACACGGCGCTCCGCTTCGCCGGCGCGCAGGCGGTCAGGGACCACCGGCGCTTGACCCTGGCCCGGGCGTGGAAGGCCCCGGTGAGCGCCCGGGTCGGAGGGCTCAGCGTCCTCGAGGACCCGGACCTCATCCGGGAGCACGCCCGCAGCGTGCTCGTCGACGCCGAACGACTCCTCCACATCCGGTTCCCCGGTCTCCGGCACCGACCCGTGCTCGAGGAGGGTGACCCCTCGGAGGTCCTCGGGCGACACGCGAGCGAGGCCTCGGTGATCGTCCTCGGACGACAGCACCGCTCGGTGCTCGGCGGGCTGTTCTTCGGGTCCACCGCGCACGAGCTCATCGC
>NZ_MJGR01000031.1:14938-15616 GCF_001865105.1 Curtobacterium sp. MCBA15_016 | reverse complement strand
GCGCACGAGCTCATCGCCGCCTCACGGACTCCGGTGTGCATCGCGCCGCTGCGGACGCCGACCCCGGACGGGCGATGACGACGCCGTCCCCGTCGCGATGACCCGCGCGGCCGCACTCCGCCGACGGAGTAGGTTCGGCCGGGACTCCGCAGGGAAGGGGTGCCCGACGATGCCCGACGAACTCGCGTTCCCCGACGGCCCCCGCTCCGCGCTCGAACGCACGATCGAGGAGCTCGTCGACCGTGCTCAGGACGTGCTCCGCACCCAGGGGCGCCTCCGACACCTGCTCGCCGCCAACCGCCGCATCGTCGAGCACCTCGACCTCGAGGACACGCTCCGATCGGTCGTCCACGCCGCCGTGGAACTCGTCGGCGCCCGGTACGGAGCACTCGGCGTGATCAACCCGGACGGCACCGCCCTCGAACGGTTCATCCACGTCGGCATGGACGCCGAGCTCGTCACACGCATCGGCCACCCCCCGCACGGCGAAGGGCTCCTCGGTGCGGTCGTCCACGAGCACACGGCGATCCGCATCGACTCCATCGCCGGGGATCCGCGCTCGGCCGGGTTCCCCGACGGGCACCCGCCGATGGAGGGCTTCCTCGGTGTCCCGGTCCGGGTCCGGGACACCGTCTACGGCAACCTCTACCTCGCGAACCCGTCACGTGGTCGGTTCAG
>NZ_MJGR01000031.1:13288-14238 GCF_001865105.1 Curtobacterium sp. MCBA15_016 | reverse complement strand
CGAGGAGCTCGTCGAGGCGCTCGCCGCCACCGCCGGCGTCGCGATCGACAACGCCCGCCTCTTCGACGAGGCACGACAACGCGAGCGGTGGACGACGGCCGCCGCCGAGGTGTCGGCTGCACTCGTCGGCGACGAGACGCTCGAGGACGTGCTGACCCTCATCGCCGACCGGGTGATCGCCTTCGTCGACGCCGTGCTCGTCTCCGTCGTCGAACCGCGCAGCGCCCCGGACACGATCCACGTGGCGGTCGCCGTCGGCACGGGTGCGGCCGGGGTGCAGGGTCGGGACTACCGTGCCGACGGATCGCTCGCCGGACGAGCCATGGCGACGGGGTCGGTGATCGCCGACCCGACCGGTGCCGATCTGCCCGCCTACGACTGGGCGCCCGCGCTCGGCCCGACACTCGCCGTGCCGCTGCGTGACGGCAGCACGCCGCTGGGCGCCCTGATGATCTCCCGAGGCCCCGGCGCCCGGCCGTTCTCCGAGACGGAGGCCGAGATGGCCGACGAGTTCGGGCGGCAGACGAGTGTGGCGCTCGCCGTCGCACGGGGACGGAAGGACCGCCGCCTGCTCGAACGGGCCGAGGACCGCGGTCGGATCGCCCGGGACCTGCACGACCACGTCATCCAGCGGCTCTTCGCCGCAGGGTTGTCCCTCCAGGCGACTGCCGAGCGTGCTCCGGAACAGGTCCGCGAACGCATCGACGCGCAGGTGACCATCATCGACGAGGCGATCGGGGAGATCCGGACTGCGGTGTTCGCGCTCGGGACCCCGGACCGCCACGGACCACGCACCGCTCGCGACCGGTTGCTCGACGTCGTCGCCGAACTCGGGCCCGCGCTCAGCACCGCACCACGGATCGCGTTCGCCGGCCCGGTCGACACCGTGGTCACCGGTGACCTGGCGCTCGACGTCGCGGCCGTCGTCCGCGAGTCGCTCGCGAACGTCG
>NZ_MJGR01000031.1:12214-12632 GCF_001865105.1 Curtobacterium sp. MCBA15_016 | reverse complement strand
GAGTCGCTCGCGAACGTCGCCCGACACGCACCCGAAGCGAGCTGCCGGATCGAGGTCTCGGTCGATGACGGGGCCGTCCAGGTCCTGGTCGAGGACGACGGGCCCGGGCCCGGCGACCACGGGCGACGGAGCGGCACGGCGAACCTCGCGGCCCGAGCGCGGCTGCGCGGTGGCGGGTACCGCCTCGACGAGCCTCACGAGGGCGGCACGCGCGTCCGGTGGACCGTCCCGGCCCACTCCGGAACGGAGCGACCATGACCACACGGGTGTTCCTCGTCGACGACCACGAGATCGTCCGCCGCGGCGTTGCCGACCTCATCGACGCCGAACCCGACCTCGAGGTGGTGGGCGAGGCCGGAACGGTCCGCGACACCGTCGGACGCGTCGCCGCGACCCTGCCCGACGTGGTCGTCCTCGA
>NZ_MJGR01000031.1:10910-11522 GCF_001865105.1 Curtobacterium sp. MCBA15_016 | reverse complement strand
GACGTGGTCGTCCTCGACGTCCGGCTCCCCGACGGCAGCGGGATCGACGCCTGCCGCTCGGTCCGTTCCGCCTTCCCGGACATCGCCTGCCTCATGCTGACCGCCTACGACGACGACCGCGCGATGCAGGCCGCGATCCTCGCCGGCGCCGCGGGCTACGTGGTGAAGGACATCCGGGGACAGACACTGCTCGAGGACATCCGTCGAGTCGCCGCGGGTCGCCGACTCCTGCCCGCCGCGACCGTGCCGGCGACCGTGGAACGGCTGACCAAGGACGTCCGCGATGACGTCCCGGAGCTCACCATGCGCGAACGGCAGGTCCTCGAGCTCATCGCCGGCGGCCTGACGAACCGGCAGATCGGCGACCGGCTGGGCCTGGCGGAGAAGACCGTGAAGAACTACGTGTCCGGGTTGCTCGCGAAGCTCGGTCTGGAGCGCCGGACGCAGGCTGCGGTCTACGGCGCCGACCACGGGGTCCGCGACCGCCGACGCTGAGGCCGCGGGACCATCGACCCTGCCACGACGACGCCCCGGCGGCGATGGTGGTCACCTCGCTGACCCGCCGAGGGGACGATGCCATGACCACGACGCTCGACCGCACCGCGACGACCG
>NZ_MJGR01000031.1:8869-10174 GCF_001865105.1 Curtobacterium sp. MCBA15_016 | reverse complement strand
GCATCGCGGTCGCCGGGACCGGTCCGTCCGGCCACGCCGTCGGCCCGCAGGAGGCCCGGTCGCAGGCGGCGCACGACCTCGGCGGCGACGTGCGCTCCCGCTGTGATCGCGTCCTGCACGACGTGGCTGCCCACGCCGCGGCGCTCCCGGCCGGCTCGGTCCGGTCCACGCGTGTCCGCACGGAACTCGTCGTCGACGCCGGCTTCCCCCTCGAGCTCGCGACCCTGCACCTCGCCGCGGCGCTGATCGCCGACGAGACCGTCCTGCTGGGCCTGTGCGGCCACGTGACGGCGGGCACGCTGCGCTACGTCCGAGCCGTGGCGGCGCTCCTGCCCGGGGGTGTCCTGCGCATCAGCCGCGGCGACCGGCTGGTCAGCGGTGGCACCGACCGCGTGGTCTGGCTGTCGTCGGACTGCGTCACGGACCGGTCGCCGGTGACGCGCGGCCTCGCAGTCGTGGCGGCGATGACGACCTCCCGGCAGATCGTCGACGGGACCTCCGACCCTGCCCGTCGCGCCGCGGCACCGACATCGTGACCGTGCGGGCGCCGACGCGGCGAGGGACAGGTCGTCCCGTCCCGCACCCACCGGAAGGGTCGACCATGCAGGCAGCAGTCGTCCACGAACTCGGGCAGCCCCTCGTCATCGAGGACCGCCCCCTCCCGGACCCCGGCCACGGGCAGGTGCTCGTCCGGATCGAGGCGTCGGGGCTCTGCCACACCGACATCCACGCGGCGCACGGCGACTGGCCGGTCCGCCCGACCCCGCCGTTCGTCCCCGGACACGAGGGGGTCGGCATCGTCGAGGCGGTCGGGCCCGACGTCACCGACCGCCGGGTCGGCGAGCGGGTCGCGCTGCCCTGGCTCGGGCACGCGTGCGGCACCTGCCGCTACTGCGTCGACGGTCGCGAGACGCTGTGCGAGCAGCAGCAGAACACGGGCTACTCGATCGACGGCGCGTTCGCCCAGTTCGCGGTGGCGGACGCGGAGTACGCGGTACCGGTGCCCGCCGGGGTCGACCCGTGGGACGCGGCACCGCTCACCTGCGCCGGACTCACCACGTACAAGGCGCTCAAGGTCGCCCACGTCGCACCGGCCGAGACCGTCGGCGTGTTCGGCGTCGGCGGTCTCGGGCACCTCGCGGTGCAGTACGCCCGGGTCTTCGGCGCCGACGTGATCGGGGTCGACGTCGAACCGGAGAAGCTCCGACTCGCACGTGACCTCGGCGCCGACCACACCGTCGACGCATCGTCCGGCGACGCCGCGGCGCAGGTCCAGGAGCTCGGCGGCGCCGACGTCGCCGTCGT
>NZ_MJGR01000031.1:7549-8144 GCF_001865105.1 Curtobacterium sp. MCBA15_016 | reverse complement strand
GCGCCGACGTCGCCGTCGTCCTGGCCGCGTCCGCCGCGGTGTTCGAGCAGGCCTTCGCGTCGCTGAAGCGCGGCGGTCGACTCGTCTGCGTGGCGCTGCCGGCGGACGGGACGATGTCCGTCCCGATCTTCGACACCGTCCTCAAGGGCATCTCGATCATCGGGTCGATCGTCGGCACGCGGCAGGACCTCGCCGAGGTGTTCGCACTGCACGCGGCCGGTCGAACCCGTGTCGTGTCCGTCCGCCGCCCGCTGGCCGACGTGAACGACGCGATGGCGGACGTCCTCGCGGGACGTGTGCCGGCACGCATCGTCTTCGAGCTGCCGGCGATCGAACGCGAGGCCGTCGTGCTCCGACCCGACGAGCGGGTCGGACGATGACCACCGCCCCGCCGCCGGACCACGTGCCGGACGACGAACTCGTGGTCCGGCTCGACGCCGACCAGTGCTGGGAACGGCTGCACCGCTCCCGTACCGCGCGCGTCGCGTTCCGCACCGAGGAATCGCTCGAGGTGATCCCGGTCAACTACGTGGCCGAGGACCGACGGCTGGTGTTCGCCACGTCGAGCACCGTCATCCTCGACGCCGTGCACGCC
>NZ_MJGR01000031.1:6395-6867 GCF_001865105.1 Curtobacterium sp. MCBA15_016 | reverse complement strand
TCCTCGACGCCGTGCACGCCGGCCGCGAGATGGTGGTGGAAGCCGACGAGCACGACGGCTGGACCGCCTGGAGCGTCGTCGCGAAGGGCACCGCCCACCTGCCGGACACGCGCAACGCCAGCGCCCAGCGGCTGCGGTCGATGCTCGCCACCCCGAAGCGCGCGACGGTCGTCCTGGAGCCCACCTCGATCACGGGACGGCTGTTCGACCAGGCCGCCCCGTGAGTCACGTCCGCGAGGGACGGCGGGACCGGATCCTCCGGGCCTGGGCAGCAGAGCACTCCCTCGACGCCAGCTCCCTCGACGTCGCGCTGCGGAACGGTCGCGTCGTGCTCACCGGCGACGTGGGCTGCCACAGCGACCGGGTGACCGCCGTCGGACTCGCGGAACAGTGCGTGCCGATGCACGCGATCGAGAACCGCATCGTCGTCCGTGCGTACGCGTGCGACCCCGAGGAGACCGACGCCGACGTC
>NZ_MJGR01000031.1:5340-5722 GCF_001865105.1 Curtobacterium sp. MCBA15_016 | reverse complement strand
AGGAGACCGACGCCGACGTCCGGACCCGGGTCGAACGCGTGGTCGGGCTGGTCGTCCCGCGGGCCGCGGTGGCCGTCCACGTCCACGACCACGTCGTGACCATCGCCGGGTCCGTCAGCTCCGTGGCGGAACGCCGCGCGGTGCACGCCGCCGCTGCCCGGTGCGGCGGTGTGCACTTCGTCATCGACCAGCTGACGGTCGCCCCGGTCGTCGGCTGATCGACGTCAGCCCTGCTCGAGCGGGACGACGCACAGCGCCGTCGTCGACTCCGCCATCAGGTCCTGCGCGACCGATCCCAGGACCTCGCCGCCGAAGGTGGACCGGTGACGACGCCCCACCACGACGAGCGCGTGGTGCTCCGCCGCCACCGCGGCCGTCCCTC
>NZ_MJGR01000031.1:4186-4650 GCF_001865105.1 Curtobacterium sp. MCBA15_016 | reverse complement strand
CGCCACCGCGGCCGTCCCTCCGGGGGCGCCGCGGAGCAGTTCGGTGCGGACGATCAGCGCCGGCGAGGCGGCAGCGATGCGGGTCACGACGTCGTCGAGCACAGCCAGTGCGGCCGCCCGTTCGACGACCGGTGACTCCACCACGGCGGCGACCACGGGCGGGCCGACCGGCGCGGACTCGTGCCACGTGTGCACCACGCGGAGCACCGCACCGTGCCGACCCGCCTCGGTGATCGCGAAGTCGACGACCTCGGGAGCGGTGTCCGCGTCCACGGCCAGCACGACGTCGGCGTCGAGCTGGCCGCTCGGCCAGTCGTCCGGCACGATCACGGTCGGCACGTGCGATGCCCCGGCGATCCGGTCGGGCAGGAGCCCGGTGAGCGCGGACTGCAGGCGACGACGACGGTGGCTGCCGACGACGAGGAGGTCGTCGGGCCGGGCAGCACCGACGAGCGCGTCGACGA
>NZ_MJGR01000031.1:3271-3570 GCF_001865105.1 Curtobacterium sp. MCBA15_016 | reverse complement strand
ACCGACGAGCGCGTCGACGATCGGGGCCGGCAGTGCGTCGAGCTCGACCTGGGTCCCCGGCGCCGACTGCAGCAGGAGGGAACGTCCCGCCGCCAGACGGTGGTGGGTCCACCCCTCCTCGGGCTCGAGCGGGTCGACCGCGCGCACGATGCGGACGCGGCAGGCGTGCCTGGCTGCCCGCTCGGCGACCCACCGGAGCGCGGTCCACCTCGCCTCGGTGTCGTCCAGGCCGATCGTGATCCGTTCGACGTCGTCGTGCATGGTCCGCTCCGTCCGGTCCGACGGGCGGCCGCCCGTCG
>NZ_MJGR01000031.1:1937-2607 GCF_001865105.1 Curtobacterium sp. MCBA15_016 | reverse complement strand
CGACGGGCGGCCGCCCGTCGTCGAGACCGTACGTCCGCCGCCGCGCTCGACCGAGAGCCGAAGGTCCCTGCGCGGGTCGGATCGCCGACCACCCGCGACCGTCGGCTCGGGAGGGCGTCGCTCCGCGGGACGTTCGGCCCTGCTCGACCGCGCCCTCGCCGGTTAGCGTCGCCTCGCGCGCTGATCGCGCGCAGACCGCACGCCGCGTGCGCGCGGTCCCGGAGGAGCAGGAGAACACCATGTCCGTCGAACGGATCCTCGTCGGTCTCGACGCGTCCCAGGCCAGCTGGACGGCACTGCGGTGGACGGCGAAGCGCGCCGCCGAGAGCCCGGCGCGGGTCCGGATCGTGCACGCGCTCGAGGCGGCCGACACCGAGGTCCTCGTCGTGCGCGAGCGCCTCGCCGAGGCCGCGGCGTTCGTCCGCGGCACCGCCCCGGGAACCGTCGTCGAGACCTCCGTCGCACGCGGCTTCGCCGCCGACGCGCTCGTGGACGACACGGCCGACGCGGACCTCCTCGTCATCGGGGCGCACCGGTCGCGCAGGGTCCGCTCCGCGCTGACGGGGTCGCTCCCGGAGCGCATCGCGACCAGGGCACCCGTGCCCACCGTCGTCGTACCGGACGACTGGAGCCCGGGCAGCGGTCCGGTCGTCGTCGGCATCGACGCCGA
>NZ_MJGR01000031.1:806-1220 GCF_001865105.1 Curtobacterium sp. MCBA15_016 | reverse complement strand
GTCGTCGGCATCGACGCCGACACCGCCGAGGCGGCGCTCGGGTTCGGCCTGCGCGAAGCCCGACGGACCGGGCGTTCGCTCCGGGTCGTGCACGCGTGGCGCGTGACGGCGCCCGTCGCGGCGCGTCCCGTCGCGCTGCTCGAGGACGCGTCGAGCACCGACGAGCAGTCCGCGCGCCTGGTGCTCGGCGAGGCCGAACGCGAAGCCGCGCGGCGGGAACCGGCCGTGTCCGTCCGCTCCACCCTCTGGGAGGGCGACGCCGGTGAAGCACTCGCGGCGGCCGGCGTCGAGGCGACACTGGTCGTCGTCGGCCGGCGGCACCGCACCACGATCGGCGGCGAGCTCTTCGGCTCCGTCGCGCGCGAGATGATGCACCGGTCGGCGACGCCGGTCGTCGTCGTGCCGGTGTCGGCC
>NZ_MJGR01000031.1:0-121 GCF_001865105.1 Curtobacterium sp. MCBA15_016 | reverse complement strand
TCGTCGTGCCGGTGTCGGCCGACTGACGGGACCGCCTCGGTCGGACCATCGGCGCTGCCGGCCGGACGCTGCGCTCGCGGGGTGCGCGGTGGTCTCGCTCCGCGATGGACGGGAGGCGCGG
>NZ_MJGR01000030.1:35102-36031 GCF_001865105.1 Curtobacterium sp. MCBA15_016 | reverse complement strand
GCACCGCGCCTCCCGACCCGGTCGCGCGCACCGCGTGACGTCCGGAGACGACGTGCGTCGTCACCCGGCCGTGACACGACGTACCGTCGTGGCATGACCACGACGACGCCGACCGCAGCCGACTTCCGCTCCGAGTGGGCCGCGTGGCACGACGCCCACGAGTCGGCCCGGGCGAGTGCGCACGGCTTCCTCGCGATCACGAGCATCCGGTGGCTGACGGGCACGCCGGAGCGCTTCGACGACGCGCCCGGGGCGTGGTCGACCTCGGAGGCGGGACCGGTCGTCACCCTCGACGACGGCGCGTCGATCGAGGTCGACGGCGTCGCGGTGACGGGCACGCACCGGTTCGGTCCGCTCCCCGAGCGGTCGAGCACGACCATCGCGTGGCAGGACGGCGACGAGCGGGTCCTCATCGAGGTCGCCCGGCGTGGCGGCAGCGACGTCCTCCGACCGCGGCACCCCTCGAACCCGACGCGGACCGGGTACACCGGGACGCCGTCGTACTCGCCGGACCCGTCGTTCGCGGTCCCGGCGCACTTCGAGCCGTTCGACACGCCGCGCTCGGTGACCGTCGGGTCGGTGGTCGACGGGCTGCAGCACGTGTACGAGGCACCGGGCGTGCTGACGTTCGACCTCGACGGGCCGCGGTCGCTCCTGGCGTTCAACGGGTACGGCGACGGGTTGCTGGTGCTGTTCACCGACCGGACGAGCGGCGTGACGACGTACGCGGCCAACCGGAGCCTGGACGTCCCGGCGCCGGACGCGTCGGGCGCGACGACGATCGACTTCAACCGGGCGACGAACCTGCCGTGCGCCTACACGCCGCACGCGACGTGCCCGTTGCCGCCGGCGGAGAACCGGCTCGACGTCGCGGTGGAGGCGGGGGAGCAGCTGCCGGCGTGAGCCGCGGGCGGCGCGGCGGCGCGGCG
>NZ_MJGR01000030.1:17467-34386 GCF_001865105.1 Curtobacterium sp. MCBA15_016 | reverse complement strand
GATCGACGCGCGGAACGTCGCACCATGCACGTGCATCGGATGCGCGGGCATCGTCCGACACTCCACCAGGTGATCGACGGGTGCGATGTCGCAGCATGCACACGCACCCGCGGGCGACGCCCGGCTCAGGGCACCTCGACGCGGGCCCAACCACTCGTCGCCCGCCACGCGCCCGGGTCGAACGAGAACACGCTGCCCATCCCCGGCTGGTCGAGCGCACGGGTGACCGGCACGCCCCGCAGGTCGGCGAGCAGCAGTGCCCCGACCGCACCGTGCGACACGATCGTGACGTCGCCGGCGTCGGTCAGCGCCCGCACGGCACGGACGATGCGGTCCCGGGCGTCGACGGCGCGCTCCCACCCGCGCACCGAGTCCTCCGGCGTGGCGAAGAACGCGTCGACGACCCCGTCGAACTCCGCGGGCGGCAGGTAGCCCGTCGCGCTCCGGTCGATCTCGCCGAGCGCGGGGTCCGTCGAGTGCACGAGCCCCACCGCCTCCGCGACGATCGCCGCCGTGTCGACCGCTTTCTGCTCGGTGCTCGACACGATCCGCTGGACCCCGGGGCCCCAGGCGACGGCCGCGGCTCCGGCAGCGCGGGCACGCCCGTCGGGGGAGAGCCCCCACGACTCGATCGGCCGCGCGGGGTCGACGACCACCTCGGCGTGGGTCAGGAAGAACGAGGGCACGGCGTCACTCCAGGTCGTCGGCGGCCGACGGGTCGACGACGCGCACACCGTCGACCTCGCCGATCCGGGCGATGAGCAGGGACCCCTCGGCACGGCCGGCGACGTCGATCCGGACCGCGGTGGCGTCGACCCGGTCGGTGTCCTGCCGCACGAGCCGGGCGACCCGCCACCCGCCGGCCGTCGCGAGGGCGAGCACGTCCGGCAGCACCCCGCGGCCGGCGTCGTAGACCACGTCGAGCGTCATCGACTGCTCGGCGGAGCGGGACAGCGCCCGGACGATCGCGGTGTAGCCGAACACGACGACGAAGTGCAGGGCCGTGACGACGAGTGCGAGCAGCCAGAGGCCAGCACCGGCGGCCATGCCGATCGCCGCGGTCTCCCACACCGCGGCGGCCGTGGTGAGGCCCCGGACGGCTCCGCGTCGGGTGAGGATCAGCCCGGCGCCGAGGAACCCGACCCCGGAGACGATCTGCGCCGCGACGCGCGAGGGGTCGAGCACGACGTGGTCCGGCACGAGGACGTCGCTGAACCCGTACTTGCTCACGAGCAGCATGAGGGCCGACGCGGTCCCGACGATCGCCTGCGTGCGGATGCCGGCGCTCTTCGACCGGAGCTGCCGCTCGAGGCCGATGAGCGACGCGAGGGCGAACGCGAGCAGGACCTCGCCGATCTGGACCCACCCCTGTCCGGCGAGGGGCTCCGTGAGCTGTTGGATCGTCACGCCGACCGACGATACGCCGGCACCCGGCGGACGGGAGGCGCGGTGCGGGCCCGACCCGCGCCTCCCGTCCGTCAGCGGGTCGCCGTAGGGTGAGCGCGTGGAGTTCCCGGGGGAGGCGGCCGACGCGCGTGACGCGTCGACCTCTCCGGGGTCACCCCGGGGCACGCAGGACCAGCAGGACGACACGCCCCGAGCGGGACGGCGCGCTCCGCGCGCGACGCCGCACGGAGGCACCGACGGGTCCCCCGGGAACCCCACGCCCCTGACCGTCGTCGCCGGTGCCCTCGCCGACGCGTTCCTGACCGCGGAGCACTGGGGACCGGACGACCTGACCGCCGCCGGCTGGGCGGTGGTCGGCGTCGAGCGTGCCTACGTCGGGCTCGCGGTCGCGGCGGCCCTCGCGGCACACCCGCGACCACCGGTCGACGCACCGCGACAGCTCGCGGCGGTGCTCGAGGCGTCGCCGCGCCTCGCCGAGCTGCACCGCGCACGCGAGGCGCGCCGACCGGTCCGGGTCGTCGCGCGCCGGGCGACCGCGGTCCGGGCGCGTCCGGAGACCGCGAGCCGACTGCTCGTCGACACGCTGCCCGAGCTCGCGCGCGAGCTCGACCTCACCGTCGGGCGGCTGCTCTGGCTCGCGGACACCCGCTCGTGGAACCGGCGACCGGGGCCGTCGAGCCCGCTCCACCACCACCGCTGCGAGTGGATCCGTCGACCCGGACGCACGCCGCGGCTGCTCGAGAAGCCGATGGACATGCTCCGCCGGACGCAGCGGACGATCCTCGACGAGCTCCTCACCGCGCTGCCGGTGCACGACGCGGCGCACGGCTTCGTCGGCGGTCGGAGCGTCGTGACCGGAGCCGCGGCGCACACCGGGCGGCAGATCGTCGTCACGGCCGACCTGACGTCCTTCTTCGCGAGCGTCACCGCGCCCACCGTGTACGGGGTCTTCCGCGCGGCGGGCTTCGCGGAGCCGCTCGCACACGTCCTCACCGGGGTGTGCACGCACCGGGTGCCGGTGCACGTCCTCAACGCGATGCCGGACGGCGGCAGCCCCGAGGAACGGCAGGCGCTGCGCGCGATGCTCCGCGAAGCCCACCTGCCGCAGGGCGCCCCGACGTCACCGGCGCTGGCGAACACCGCACTCCGGCACCTGGACGCGCGGCTCGCGGGGTGGGCGGCCTCGGTCGGCGCGGTCTACACGCGGTACGCCGACGACCTGACGTTCAGCGGCGACGAGCGGCTGGCGGCCCGACCGGACGCGTTCCTCCGCGGGGTCGACCGGATCGTCACGGAGCAGGGACTCCGGTTGAACCCGTCGAAGACCCGGGTGCGGCGACGGGGCACGCGGCAGTCGGTCACCGGGGTCGTCGTCAACGACCGGACGTCGCCCGGTCGACGCGAGGTCGACCGGCTGCACGCGATCCTGCACAACGCCGCCGAGCACGGACCGGCATCGCAGAACCGTGCTGGGCACCCCGACTTCCGGGCGCACCTGCTCGGGCGGATCGGCTGGGTCGAGCAGGTCCACCCCGGACGCGCACGGCGCCTGCACGAGGAGTTCGCCCGCATCACGTGGTGATCCCGGGCCGTCCCCGTGCGGGTGTGACGCCGGGTTGCAGCGGGCACGGGTACGACGCCCGACCGCCGGTAGCGTGCCGCCATGTGCCCGAGTGAGATCCCGGCCGACGCCCGCTACGAGGAACTGATCGCGCCGCTGCGACCGGTGATCGAGCGGATCGCCCTCGACGCCCGGCAGCGGGAACGCGAGGAACGGCTCGCCACCGACCAGCTCGGCTGGCTCGTCGACGCCGGGTTCGCGCGCTGGCGCACCCCGGTCGCGTGGGGCGGGGTCGGGGCACGGCTGTCGGACGTGTTCCGGGCGGTCGCCGAGATCGCCGAGGTCGACCCGAACCTCGCGCATGTGTGGCGGAACCACTTCTCGTTCATCGAGGACCGGGTGCACGCCGAGGGGAGCGCCTCCGACCGGGCGATCGTCGAACGCCTCGGCGGTGGGGAGTTCGTCGGCGGTGGGTGGAGCGAGACGCCGAACCCGGCCGGAGCGGACATCAGCACGCGGCTCACCCCGGACCCGGACGGCGGCTGGCGCGTCACCGGCCGGAAGTTCTACTCGACGGGGAGTATCTACGCCCGGTGGATCACGGTGCTGGCGCTCGACGACGCCGGAGCACGGTTCGTCGCGCTCGTGGACGCCCGCGATCCGGGCGTGCGGATCGGCGACGACTGGGACGGGTTCGGCCAGCGGATCACCGGCAGCGGGAGCGTGACGTACACCGACGTGCACGTGCCCGACGAGCGGGTCCTGCCGTACGCGACGCGCTACCCGTACCAGGAGCAGTACTACCAGACGGTGATGCACGCGATCCTCGTCGGCATCGGGCGTGCGGCCCTCCGCGAGGGGATCGAGGCGCTGCGCTCCCGGCAGCGCGGGCACCACAACGGCACGACCACGGACCCGACCGCCGACCCCGAGCTGCTCAGCACGATCGGCACCGTCGCGGCCCGGGTCTACGCCGCCGACGCCGCGTTCACCGCGAGCCTCGGACCGGTGGACGCCGCCGTCGACCGCCACACCGGACTCCGGGCGGCCGGGGCGGACCCCTCGACGGACCCGGTGCTGCGCGACGCGCTCGAGCGGAGCTGGATCGCGGTCGCCCAGGCGCAGACGGTGGTCACCGACGCCGTGCTCGACGCGACGACGCTCGTGTTCGACGCCCTCGGGTCGAGCGGCACGTTCCGCTCCCTGGGACTCGACCGGCACTGGCGGAACGCCCGGACCCTGGCGTCGCACAACCCGCGCGTGCACAAGCGGCGCATCGTCGGGGACCTGCTCGTGAACGGCGCCAGCCCGCTCGACCGCGTGTAACCCGCCGTCACGAGGCGCAACCGGACGACACCTGCACCCGCCGGGGCCGTGCTGCCCCGTACGGTCGTCGGCAACGGCCCGCCACGGACGCTGGGGAGGCGACGGTGGCGGGCCGCTCTGCACGCGTACGGAGGGACCACCGTGACCGAGACACCCGCACCGACCATCGTCGCCGTGCCGGACGGCGACCTCGCCGCCGCCGTCGCCCGACCCGGTGGGATCGCCCGCGTCGCCGACCGGATCCGGGCCTCGGGCGCCGCGGTCGTCGCGATCGGCACCGACCGCTTCGACGCCGAACGCGGTCGTGGCCACCGGCTCGACCCGACCACCGCGGCGCTCGCCCTCGGCCGCGCACTGCCCACGCACGGGCTGCTCGTCGCCGCGGCCCCGACCCGGGAGCACCCGTACAACGTCGCCCGCCGGGTGCTGTCCCTCGACCACGTCCTGGACGCCCGGGTCGGACTCGTCGTCGGAGCGCGGGACCACGGCCTCCCGGCGACGGGGGAGCAGCACGACCCGGCCGAGTTCGCCGAGGTGGTGCGCGGTCTCTGGCGGACGTGGCCGCTCGACAGCATCGTCGGCGACCGCGCAGCCGGCCGGTTCGCCGACACGACCCGGATCCTCCCGCTCGACCACGACGGCGGGCCGGACGGGTACCGGGTCCGGGGGCCGTTGACGACGCCGTCGAGCCGGCAGGGCGAACCCGTCCTCGCGGTCTGGCACGACGTCGCACACGAGGGTGCCGACCTGGTGCTCGGCGGGGCCGCGCGCCCGCTCGTCCCGTTGCCGGGCGGGATTGGTGCGTCGGGGCCGAGCCGCGCCTCCCGGACCCCGACCGGCCCCGGTGCCCACCGGCGGACGCTGCGTGACCTGCTCGGTCTACCGGTCCCCGCGCCGGTCGGCGCATGAGCGCCGACACCGACGCCGGGCTCGTCCTCGGCGTCAACCTGCAGGGCTTCGGCCAGCGACCGGCGGCCTGGCGGACCCAGGACGTCGAGCCGACCGACCTGCTCACCGCCGGGTTCTGGGAGGACCTCGGCCGGATCGCCGAACGCGGGCTGCTGGACATGGTGTTCTTCGCGGACCACCCCGCGCTCGGCGACCCCAACGTCCGCGCCTACGGGCTGCTCGAGCCGTTCGTGGCGCTCGGGGCGATCGCCGATGCGACCACGCACCTCGGACTCGTCGGGACGGCGTCGACGACCTACAACGACCCGGTCGACCTCGCCGAGCGGCTCCTGTCCCTCGACACGGTCTCCGGCGGCCGCGTGGCGTGGAACGCCGTGACGACCTACGACCGGTCGGTGTCGGCGAACTTCGGCGTCGCGACGAACCCGGAGCGACCCGAGCGGTACGCCCGTGCCGGCGAGGTCGTCGACCTCGTGCAGGCGCTCTGGCGGTCCGCCGCCACCGGGGTGCCCGTCGACCACCACGGCGAGTTCACCGAGTTCGCGGGAGCGATCACCGTCCCGCCGTCGGCGCAGGGACACCCGGTGGTGTTCCAGGCCGGGGGATCGCCGCACGGACGAGACCTCGCCGCACGCGTCGCCGAGGGCGTGTTCGCCGTCGAGCTGACACCCGAGCCCGCCCGGGAGCACTACCGCGCCGTCAAGCAGGCGGCCCGGACGTACGGCCGGCGGGCGGCGGACGTGGCGATCGTCCCGGGGCTGTCACTCGTGCTCGGCAGCACCGAGGCCGAGGCGCAGCGGCGGTTCGACGAGCTCGAGGCCCTCGCCCCGGACGGCTACTCGCTGCGGGCGCTCGGGACGCACCTCGACGCCGACCTCACCGACCTCGACCCGGACGCGCCGGTCCCCGCGGCGATCCTCGACCGCGAGGTGGACCCCGTCACCTACGGCCCCTCGCTCGGCTACCACGAGACCGTCGTGCGCTGGGTCCGCGCGCACAACACGTCCCTCCGGGAGGTCCTGCGCGGCTTCGGCGGGTACGGCGCCCGGATCGTCGTCGGCACCCCGGAGCAGGCCGCCGACACCATCGAGGAGTGGTACCGGACCGGGGCCGCCGACGGCTTCAACCTCATGATCGACGAGTTCCCGCGCGGCCTCGAGACCGTGGTCGACGAGCTCGTCCCGATCCTGCAGCGGCGCGGTGTGTTCCACCGCGAGTACGAGGACGTCACGTTGCGCGGGCGGCTCGGTGCGCGGGCGCGCGGGCTGTAGGGCGCGCTCCGCGTGACGCCGTGTGACGTGGCGACCAGGCCCGCCGCGTCACACGGGGCAACGCCCGGTCACGCTCCGCAACACCCGTCGTGCCCGGGCCCGGTCGGTCATAGCGTCGCCACCATGACCGACTACCTCGACCGCGAGCACGACAAGACCTTCACGAAGGTCTACAAGCAGCAGACCCCGGACATCCTCTCGGCCTTCGTGCAGTTCGACGAGTCGGTGTTCCGGGCCGAGGGTCGCGAGATCCCGCTGAAGTACCGGGAGCTCATCGCACTGGCGGTCGGCATCACCACGCAGTGCGTCTACTGCATCGACGGGCACAGCCAGCGCGCGGTCACGGCCGGCGCGAACGAGGCCGAGCTCGCCGAGGCCGCCTGGGTCGCCACGGCCATCCGCGCCGGCGGCGGCTTCGCCCACGGCCGCCTCGGCTTCAAGTTCGGTGCCGACGCCGCGGCTCCCTCCGACTCCGCGACCTCCGCGTCGCACCAGCACTGACCACACCCGACGGAAGCGCACCCCATGCCCGACCGCATCACCCTCGTCACCGCCCTGCAGGGCGCCGGCTGGCACCCCGCCGCCTGGCGCACCGCCGGCCCCGCGGCGCAGCGCCTCACCAGCCTCCGGCACTGGCGCGACGTCGTCGTGGAGCAGGACCGCCTCGGCGTCGACGCCGTCACGATCGAGGACTCCTTCACCGCCGGTCCGGTGGACGCGGCGGGCGACCTCGACACGAGCACGGTCGTCGGCCGCCTCGACGCCCTCCTCGTCGCGAACGCGGTCGCCCCCGCGACCCGCGCGCTCGGTCTGGTACCGACCGTCTCGGTGACGCACACCGAACCGTTCCACGTCGCCACGGGCCTCCAGACCCTCGACCACGTCTCGCAGGGGCGAGCCGGGTGGCGGATCCAGGTGAGCCCGACGGCCCGCGAGGCAGCGCTCTTCGGGCGCCGTCCCGGCGGCGACGAGGCGTCCGTCCTCTTCGACGAGGCGCGCGAGGTCGCCGAGGTCGTGTCGCGACTCTGGGACAGCTGGGACGACGACGCGATCATCCGCGACGTGACCACCGGCCGGTTCATCGACCGCGACCGCATCCACAACGCCGCGTTCGCGGGGTCCTTCGTCTCGGTCCACGGCGCGTCGATCGTGCCGCGGTCGCCGCAGGGCCGTCCGCCGGTCTTCTCGCTGGCGCACCGCGCCGACGCGGCCGCGTTCGCGGTGGACGCTGCGGACGTCGTGCTGGTCACGCCCGGGTACGACGGACGGGAGGCGCGGGACCTGCTGTCGGAGATCCGTCACCTCGAGCAGGTGGCCGGCTCGGACGTCCGTCGTCCGGTCCTCGCCGACCTCGCGGTGCTCATCGGGTCGTCGTCGGCCGCCGCCGCCGACGCGCTGGCCTCGCTCGACACGGCTGCCGGTGCCCCGTACGCGTCGACGTCCGACACGTCCGTGCTGGCGACGACCGTGCCCGAGCTCGTGACACTCATCGGGGACCTGCGGGACCTCGGGTTCGCCGGTGTCCGGCTCCGCCCGCTGCGCATCCCGCTCGACTCCACGGCGATCGCCCGCGAGCTCGTCCCCGCGCTCGTCACGGCCGGCCTCCGAGCCGACGTGGCCTCGCGTCCCACCGCCGACCTGCGCACGCGGCTCGGCATCGCCCCGGCGGTCAGCCGGTACGCGTCCGCATCCGCCCCCGTGGAGGTCTCAGCATGAGCGCCAAGCGTCAGGTCCACCTCGCCGCCCACTTCCCGGGCGTCAACAACACCACGATCTGGAGCGACGACCGGGCCGAGAGCCAGATCGCGTTCTCGTCGTTCGAGCACTTCGCCCGGAACGCCGAGCGCGGGCTGTTCGACTACCTGTTCCTCGCCGAGGGCCTGCGGCTCCGCGAGCAGAAGGGGCGCATCCACGACCTCGACGTCGTCGGGCGCCCGAACACGCTCGCGGTCCTCGCCGCCCTCGCCGGGGTCACCGAGCACATCGGGCTCGTCGGCACGCTGCAGACCACGTTCAACGAGCCGCTCGAACTCGCGAAGCAGCTCGCGACGCTCGACCACCTCACCGACGGACGCGCCGGCTGGAACGTCGTGACCAGCTCGGACGCGTTCCACGGCGCGAACTTCCGTCGTGGCGGGTTCCTGGACCACGCCGACCGGTACACGCGGGCGGCGGAGTTCATCGAGCTGTCCCGCGAGCTCTGGGACTCGTGGGAGTCCGACGCCGTCGTGGCCTCGGCCGTGTTCGCCGACCGCTCCCGGATCCGCGACGTCGACCACCACGGGCCGCAGTTCGACGTGACCGGGACGTTCCCGGTGCCCCGGAGCCCGCAGGGGCACCCGGTGGTCGTGCAGGCCGGCGACTCCGACGAGGGGCGCGACCTCGCCGCGGCGCACGCCGAGGTGATCTTCTCGCTGCACACCGAGTTCGACGACGCGAGGTCCTACTACGACGACGTCACGGCGCGCCTCGAGCGCGTCGGCCGCTCGAAGGACGAGCTGCACATCCTGCCCGCGTCGACCTTCGTCCTCGGAGACACGGCCGCGGACGCCGCCGAGCGGGCCCGAGCGATCCAGCGTGCCCAGGTCAGCCCGGCCACGGCGATCGCGTTCCTCGAGCAGGTGTGGAACCGCGACCTGTCCGGGTACGACGTGGACGGCCCGCTGCCCGACGTCGAGCCGGACCTCGAGGGCGCCGCGATCACCCGCGGCCGCGCACGGCACACCCGCGACGTGCCGGCGCTCGTGCGGTCATGGCGCGACCGCGCCGAGGCCGAGCACCTGTCCATCCGCGAGCTCGTCATCGCGGTGTCGACGCGTGGCGGGTTCGTCGGGACGCCGTCCCACATCGCCGCCGAGATCGACCGCTACGTCCAGGAACGAGCGACGGACGGCTTCGTCGTGGTCCCGCACACCAACCCGTACGGCCTCGACGAGTTCGTCGACACGGTCGTCCCGCTGCTGCAGGAGCGCGGCGTCTACCGGGAGTCCTACACCGAGGGCGCGACGCTCCGCGAGACGCTCGGTCTGCCCGGGACCATCCGGGACCGCCGGGGGGTGCTCGCGTGACGGTGCGCAGCCTGTCGATCCTCGTGCCGGGGAACTTCGCGGACGACGCACCCGTCGACGGCCTCGAGGCCACGCTCGACCTCTTCGTCACGGCGGAGCGGCTCGGCGTCGACGGCGCCTGGGTCCGGCACCGTCACCTCGAGCACGGCATCGGGTCGGCGGCGGTGTTCCTCGCCGCGGCCTCGCAGCGCACGAGCGCGATCGAGCTCGGGGTCGCCGTCGTGCCGATCGGGTGGGAGAGCCCGTTCCGCCTCGCCGAGGACTTCTCGCTCGCCGACGTCCTGTCGCACGGGCGGGTCCAGGTCGGGCTGTCGACGAGCGCCCCGCACGAGGACATCCTCGGCGACCTGGTGTTCGACGGCGACTGGCGCTCCTTCGACCGCGGCTACGGACGGGTCACCCGCTTCGTCGACAACCTGCGCGGGGACTTCCTCGGCGGGGACGACACCGTCATCCAGAGCCCGGGCAACGTCCAGCGCCCGCGGCTGCAGCCGTACGCACCGGGGCTCGTCGACCGGGTCTGGTACGGCGGGGGATCCCTCCGGTCGGCCGCCTTCGCGGGCAGCGCCGGGCTCAACCTGCTCATCGGCAACCTCACCTCGGGCGAGGGCACGGACGACTACGGCACCGCCCAGCGGAACCAGCTCGCCGCCTACCGCGCCGCGCTGCCGTCCGGCCGGACACCCCGCGTCGCCTGGGGACGATGCGTCGTCCCGACCGACTCGGCCGACCGCGTCTCGCGTGAGCGCTACCGGACCTGGTACGAGTCGCGTCTCGACCGGCAGAGGGCACCGCAGGGTCCCCGGCGCACCCTGTTCTCGGCGGACCTCGTGGGATCGGCCGAGCAGATCGTCGAGCAGCTCGTCCGGGACGCCACGCTCGCCGAGGTCGACGAGTTCCGCATCGAGCTGCCGTACGAGTTCGCCGGCGACGAGTACGAGCAGATCGTCTCGGACGTCGTGTCGAGGGTCGCGCCGGCCCTCGGCTGGGCACCAGCGCGGACGGTGGTGACGGCGTGACCCGGTACGTGCTCTCGCGCATCGGGCAAGCGGTGCTCGTGCTCTGGGCGGCGTGGACGATCTCCTTCTTCGTCCTCTACGTCCTGCCGAGCGACCCCGCCCGGATCATGCTCGGTCCGGACGCCACCGACGTGACGCAGGCGCAGCTCGACGCCCTCCGTCACCAGTACGGACTCGACCAGCCCGTGCTCGTGCAGTACTTCCAACACCTCGGTTCGCTGCTCACGGGCGACCTCGGCCGCTCGATCGGCGTCGGACGACCCGTCACCGAGGTCATCGGCGAGGCCGTCGGTCCCACCGCGCAGATCGCCGTCGTCGGCCTGCTGCTCGCGATCGTGTTCGGCGGCGGGCTCGCGGTCCTCGCCACGTGGACCCGGAACCGCGCCCTCGGGCAGTTCCTGCTGCAGCTGCCGCCGGTCGGTGTCGCCGTCCCGGGCTTCTGGTTCGCCCTGCTGCTCGTGCAGTGGTTCTCGTTCGGCCTGCACGTGTTCCCGGCGTTCGGCGGCGAGGGACCGTCGTCGGTCGTCCTCCCCGCGATCACCCTGGCGCTGCCGACCGGCGCGACGATCGCCCAGCTGCTGTCGAAGTCCCTGGTCGCGACGCTCCGTGAGCCGTACGTCGACACCGCGTACGCCAAGGGCGCCGGACGCTGGCGGGTGCAGCTCCGGCACGCGCTGAAGAACGCCGCGCTGCCGGCCCTCACCGTGACCGGCCTCATCGTCGGACAGCTGTTCTCCGGCACCGTCGTCACCGAGACGGTGTTCTCCCGCCCGGGCCTCGGCCGCGTCACCGCCTCCGCCGTGCAGGGGCAGGACATCCCCGTGGTCCAGGGCATCGTGCTCGTCGCCGCGGCGATCTTCGTCGTCGCGAACCTCGTCGTCGACCTCGTGTACCCACTCCTCGACCCGCGTGTCGTCCTGGCCGGGAGCCGCCGGAAGCTCCGGGAGCAGGACGGTCCGACACCGGGCGGCGGCACGGGCGACGCGGCGGGTCCCGGCGCCACCACGGCCCCCGCCGCCCCGACACCCCAGGGAGTCCCCGCATGACCGAGACCACGCGGCTCGCGATCGGCCGTCCCGCGACGCTCGTCTCCGACCGCGTCCCCGGCGGCGCGACCGCACTCCGAGGCGTCGTCGCCCGGCCGACCCTCACGCTCGCCGTGCTCTGGCTCGCCCTGGTCGTCCTCGCCGCGCTGCTCCCCGGCGCCTTGACCCACCTCGACCCGCTCGCCGCGGAACCCGCCGTGAAGCTCACCGCGCCCGACGCCGCACACTGGTTCGGCACCGACCAGCTCGGCCGCGACCTCTACGCCCGCGTCGTGCACGGCACGGCGCTCACCCTGCAGGCGGCGATCCTCGCGATCCTCATCGGGCTCGTCGGCGGCTCGGTGGTCGGGCTCCTCGCCGGGTTCGTCGGCGGGGTGGTCGACACCGTGCTCATGCGCGTTGCGGACGTCCTGCTCGCCATCCCGAGCCTGCTGCTGTCGCTGACGATCGTGACCGTCCTGGGCTTCGGCACCGTGAACGTCGCGGTGGCGGTCGGCGTCGCGAGCATCGCCACCATCGCCCGGATCATGCGCTCCGAGGTCGTCCGGGTCCGCACCGCCCCGTACGTCGAGGCGGCCACGGCGAACGGGAACCGCTGGTGGCGGGTGCTGCTCGTGCACGTGCTGCCGAACGCGGCCGGCCCGGTGCTCGTCCTCGCCGCGCTCGAGTTCGGCACCGCGATCCTCGCCGTCTCCAGCCTGAGCTTCCTCGGCTACGGCGCCCAGCCGCCGGCACCGGAGTGGGGCTCGCTCGTCTCGACCGGCCGCGACTTCATCGCCACCTCGTGGTGGCTGACGACCATCCCCGGTCTCGTCATCGCGGTCACGGTGCTCGCCGGCAACCGCGTCGCCCGGGCACTCGACACCGAACGGCGGGCCGTCCGATGAGCCTCCTCAGCATCCGCGACCTCACGGTCGCGTACGGCCACGGCCGGCACGCTCGCACGGCGCTGCACGGCGTCTCCCTCGACGTCGGTCGCGGCGAGCGCGTCGCCATCGTCGGCGAGTCCGGTTCGGGCAAGTCGACGACGGCGCACGCGGTCCTGCGGCTCCTGCCCGCAGCGGCCGAGCTGACGGGAGGCACGGTGCGGCTCTCCGGGACCGCCGCCGGTTCCGCGGACCTCGACCTGGTCACCGCGTCCGACGCCGAGGTCCGTCGTGTCCGCGGCGTCCGCATCGGCTTCGTGCCGCAGGACCCGACCGTCTCGCTCAACCCCGTCACGCGCATCGGTCGGCAGGTCGCCGAGGTGCTCGAGATCCACGGGATCGCGACCGGGGCCGACGCCCGCCAGCGC
Source organism: Curtobacterium sp. MCBA15_016 (assembly GCF_001865105.1). Taxonomy (NCBI): domain Bacteria; kingdom Bacillati; phylum Actinomycetota; class Actinomycetes; order Micrococcales; family Microbacteriaceae; genus Curtobacterium; species Curtobacterium sp. MCBA15_016. The sequence continues at coordinate 21,485 of NZ_MJGR01000030.1, read as the reverse complement.
GCCGTGGAGGAGCTCCGTCGCGCCGGGATCGACCGTCCGGAACTGCGCGCGGAGCAGTACCCGCACGAACTCTCCGGCGGCATGCGGCAGCGGGTGCTCATCGCCATCGCACTGATCGGCGACCCGGAGCTCCTCGTCGCCGACGAGCCCACGAGCGCCCTCGACGTCACCGTGCAGCGGACGATCCTCGACCACCTCGACCGACTCGTCGCCGAGCGGGGGACGAGCGTCCTCTTCATCACGCACGACCTCGGGGTCGCCGCGGACCGGGCAGACCGGATCGTCGTGATGTCCGAGGGACGCATCGTCGAGCAGGGCACCCCCGCCGAGGTGCTCGGCGCTCCCCGCGAGGCGTACACCCGCGCGCTCATCGCCGCGGCGCCCAGTCTCGACGACGTGACCGTGTCCGTGGGGGCCGACCCGCGCCTCCCGTCCGGCAGTGACGACCCGCTCGTCGTCGCGACGGGCCTGCGGAAGTCCTTCGCCCGCGTGGCCGCCGTCGACGGTGTCGACGTGACCGTCCCGCGCGGCCGCACCCTCGCGCTGGTGGGGGAGTCCGGGTCCGGGAAGTCGACCACGGCGCGCCTCGTGCTCGGTCTCGAGCGCGCCGACGCGGGCACCGTCCGGTTCGACGGCGACGACGTGACCGCTGCCCGCGGTGCGGCGCTGCGGGCGTACCGGCGCCGCGCGCAGATCGTGCAGCAGAACCCGTACGCGGCCCTGCACCCGCGGCTGTCGGTCGGGTCGATCATCGCCGACCCGCTCGCGGCGTTCGGGATCGGCACCCGGCGATCGCGTGCGGCCCGTGCGGCGGAGCTGCTCGACCTCGTGGCCCTGCCGGTATCGACGGCGGGGCGACGGCCGTCGGAGCTGTCGGGCGGCCAGCGGCAGCGCGTCGCCATCGCCCGGGCGCTCGCGCTCGACCCGTCGTTCGTCGTCCTGGACGAACCGGTCTCGGCGCTCGACGTGTCCGTCCAGGCGCAGATCCTCGACCTGCTCGCGTCGCTGCAGGAGACGCTCGGCGTCTCGTACCTGTTCATCTCGCACGACCTCGCCGTCGTCCGCCGCATCGCCCACGAGGTGTCCGTCCTCCGGGGCGGGCGCGTGGTCGAGCACGGCGCTGTCGCCGAGGTCCTCCACCACCCGCAGCACGAGTACACCCGTGCCCTGCTCGACGCGATTCCCGGTCGATCCCGGCGTGTCGCACCCCTCACCCCCTCCGAAGGAGTCTCATGACCATCCACCGCACCCCGATCCGTCTGGTGGTCGCGATCGCGGCCGGCACCGCGGCGGCCCTGGTGATGGCCGGCTGCTCGTCGGGCGGCACCGCGTCGTCGTCCTCGTCGAAGCCCGTCGACGGCGGCTCGCTGACCTACGCGATCGCCAACGACCCGATCACGCTCAACCCGACCGGGACCGGCGCCGGCAACGACACCCTCGCCATCACCCGGCAGCTCGTCGACTCGCTGCTCTGGCAGGACCCGTCGGACGGTTCGCTGAAGCCCTGGCTGGCGACGAAGTACTCGGCGAACGCCGACGCGACCACGTTCACGTTCGACCTGCGCTCCGGTGTGACGTTCTCCGACGGGTCGGCGTTCGACGCCACCGCCGTGAAGGACACGTTCGACGACATCGCGAAGGCCGGGGCGTCCAGCACCGCCGCCGCGTACTTCTCGGGGTACCGGGAGACGAAGGTCGTCGACGACGACACCGTCGAGGTCGACTTCACGACGCCGAACGCCGCGTTCCCGAACGCCACCGCGTCGGTCGCGCTCGGCATCGTCGCGCCGAAGACCACCGAGACGCCGTTCGAGGACCGGGCCGACGGCACGGCCGTCATCGGGACGGGCCCGTTCACGCTGTCGTCGTACACGAAGAACACCTCCACCGTCCTGACGAAGCGCAAGGACTACGACTGGGGCCCGGCCGCGCGGTCGAACACCGGCGCGGCGCACCTGTCGAAGGTGACGTTCCAGGTCGTCCCGGAGGCGAGCGTCCGCACCGGCAGCCTGCAGTCCGGCCAGCTCGACGCGATCAGCAGCGTGCAGCCGAGCGACGTCGACACGCTCAAATCGCAGTACGAGCTCGTGACCCGCGCCAACCCCGGGCAGGTGTTCGGGCTCACGTTCAACCAGAAACGCCCGCTCGTGTCCGACCTCGCCGTCCGCAGGGCGATCGCGCAGGCCGTCGACCCGAAGACCGTCCGGGACACGTCGCTGAACGACCTGTTCGAGGTCGCGACGTCGGTGCTCGGCTCGACCACCCCCGGGTACACCGACACCTCCTCGGCGATCTCGTACGATCCGGCCGCGGCCGAGCAGGCGCTCGACGAGGCCGGGTGGAAGACCGGCTCCGACGGCATCCGCGCGAAGGACGGCCGGAAGCTGCAGCTCAAGCTCATCTGGATCACGAACTTCGGACCGAACCAGACCTCGCTCGAACTCATCCAGCAGGAGCTGCGGAAGGTCGGCGTCGGCCTGACCCTCGAGAGTGGCACCGTCCCGCAGTACCTCGCCAACACCACGAGCGGGGACTGGGACCTCGCGTGGGACAACAGCTCCCGCGCCGACGGCGACGTCCTCCGCTCGAAGTTCTCGAGCGACGGCGCCCAGTCGATCGGCGCCGCCGACGGCACGCTCGACGCCCTGTTCACGAAGGAGCTCTCGCAGTCGTCCGCCACCGAGCGTGCGGCCACGTTCGCGGCGATCCAGGAACGGATCGCGTCGCAGGTGGACTTCGTCCCCGTGCACGAGCTCACCAGCATCATCGCCACCACGAAGGACGTGCACGGCATCGCGTTCGGCGCGGACACCCGCCTCGACCAGCTCACCGGCGCCTGGACGGACGCAGCATGACCGCCGTCCCGCTGTCGGTCCTCGACCTCGTCCCGGTCAGCGCCGGGTCCACCGCCGCGCAAGCGCTGCACCGCACGATCGACCTCGCGCAGCACGCCGAGCGTGCCGGGTACGCCCGGTACTGGCTCGCCGAGCACCACCTCAACCCGGGTGTCGCCGGCAGCGCTCCGAACATCGTGATCGGGGCCGTGGCCGCCGCGACCTCGACGATCCGCGTCGGCAGCGCGGCGACGCTGGTCGGCAACGTCCGCGGACTGCAGATCGCCGAGACCTTCGGCACGCTCGCTGCGCTGTACGGGCCGCGGATCGACCTCGGTCTCGGCCGGTCCGGTGCCCCCGCACCCGGTGCCCCGAAGCCGCCGTCGCTCGCCCCGCGCGGGGACGAGGTCGTCGAGGGGCTGCTCATCCCGGCACCGTTCGACTTCCGGATCGCCCCGCGCAGCCGGTTCGCGCTGCAGGGCGAGCTGCTCGGTCGGGTGCCGGGCGACGTCGACCGGTTCGAGGGCGAACTCGACCTGATCCGGGCGCTGTTCGACGGGACCTGGTCGCACGACGGCGCGGTCGTCGAGGCGCCACCCGCCGCCGGCACCCCCGTCGAACTCTGGATCCACGGCTCCACCGGGGGTGCGAGCGCACGGGCCGCCGGCGCGCTCGGCCTGCCCTACGGCGCGAACTACCACACGTCGCCGGGCACGGTCCTGGCGTCGGTCGAGGCGTACCGCGACGCGTTCCGCCCCGGTGTGCTCGACGCGCCGCACGTCATCGTGTCGGCGGACGTCGTCGTCGGCCGTGACACCGACGAGGCGTCCGGACTCGCCCTCGGCTACGGCCAGTGGGTGCACTCGATCCGCTCCGGTGTCGGGGCGATCGAGTACCCGACGCCCGAGTGGGCCCGTGAGCACCCGTTGGACGACGCTGCGGCGGCATCGGTCGCGGACCGCATCGCCACGCGGTTCGTCGGCGATGCGGGCACGGTCGCGGACCAGCTCGAGACGCTCCGGCGTGCCACCGGGGCGGACGAGCTCCTCGTCACGACGATCACGCACGACCACGACGCGCGGGTGCGCTCCTACGAGCTGCTCGCGGCCGAGTGGGCGCGGCGTGCCGAGCAGGCGGTGCCGGCCGCGGTCTGAGACGTGGCCGGCCGACGGACGGGAGGCGCG
>NZ_MJGR01000030.1:4704-16828 GCF_001865105.1 Curtobacterium sp. MCBA15_016 | reverse complement strand
CGCGCCTCCCGTCCGTCGTGTGCGCGCGTCCCGCGCGTGCCGGGTCAGCTGGCGTCGAGCGGCAGGCCCTCCGGGTTGAGCTCGGACCGCTTCACGGCCTCGTTCGACAGGTTGTAGGCCGTGAGCCACTTGGCGTACGTGCCGTCGTCGATGAGCTCGTTGATGGCCTCCTGGACCGGCTTCGCGAGCCCGTCGCCCTTCTTCGTCGTCGCCGCGATGAGCCCCTGCAGGTCGGCGCCGGCACCCGAGTAGGTGCCCGCGGTCGTCGTCGCCTTCGCCGTCCCCGCGTTCTGCTTGTTCTGGTAGGCGATCGTCGGGTTCGGGCCGAGGTAACCGTCGACCTTGCCGGACTGCACGGCGAGGAGCTTCGCGTTCGCGTCCGGGTAGTACTTCACCGTGATGGTCTTGCCCTGCTTCGCGAGGTCGGCCTTCCACCCGAGCAGGATCTTCTCCTGGTTCGTGCCGGAGTCGGTGGCGATCGTCTTGCCGGCGAGCACGGAGGGATCACCGTCGAACCGCAGGGAGCTGCCCTCCTTCACCTGCAGCGCGAGGTTGTCCTGGCGGTACGAGGCGAAGTCGTACTTCTCCTTGCGCTGCTCCGTCACGGTGATGTTCGACAGGCCGACGTCGACCGACCCGCCGTCGATGCCGACGAACAGGTTGTCCCACGTGGCGTTCTTGACCTGGGGCTCGAGGCCGAGCTTCGCCGCGACGAGACGGCCGAGGTCGGGCTCGGAACCGGTCAGCGTCTTCTGGTCGTCGCCGGTGAAGGCGAGGGGCGGGTACCCGGACGGCAGGGCCCCGATGCCGATGACGAGCTTGCCGGACTGCTTGACGTCGGCGGGGAGCTCGTCGTGGAGCTTCGAGTCCTCCTGCACGGAGACCTTCGTCTCGGTCGCGGCGCCGTTCGAGGCGGCGCCGATCGTGACGGTGCCGTCGTCCGAGCCGGTGCCGGCGCTGGCGTTCGCGGCGCAGCCGGCGAGGGCGACGACGACGCCGGTGGCGAGGACGAGGGTGCCGGCGCGGTGCCGCCAGCGGGAGGGGGTGATCGGGGACATGGTTCTCCAGGGGTCGGGTCGGAACGGGTGGGGAGTTCAGCGGACGCGGGACAGGAAGTCGCGCGTGCGGGGGTGCTGCGGGTCGTCGATGAGTTGCGCCGGTGGGCCCTGCTCGACGATGCGGCCGTGGTCGAGGAAGACGACGTGGTCGGCGACCTCGCGGGCGAAGGCGACCTCGTGCGTGACGATGACGAGCGTCGTGCCGGACTCGGCGAGGTCCGTGATCACGCCGAGCACCTCGCCGACCAGTTCCGGGTCGAGGGCCGAGGTCGGTTCGTCCAGCAGGACCACCGAGGGCTCGAGCGCCAGCGCCCGGGCGATCGCCACGCGCTGCTGCTGCCCGCCGGAGAGCTGGCGCGGGCGGGTGGCACCGCGGTCGCCGAGGCCGACGCGTTCGAGCAGCGTCTGGGCCCGGGCCTTCGCGGTGGCGGCGGGGACACCGGAGGCGATCGGGCCCTCGGCCACGTTCTCGAGCGCGGTGAGGTGCGGGAACAGGTTGAAGTGCTGGAACACGAACCCGATCCGGGAGCGCTGCCGCAGGATCAGGCGCTCGGGCAGCTCCTTGTAGCGGGGGACCCCGTCGCGGCCGGTCCGCACCCGGACGCCGATGGTCTCGCCGCCGACGGTGACGACACCGCGGTCGAGGGGTTCGAGGTGGTTGATCGCCCGCAGCAGCGTGGACTTGCCGGACCCGGACGGACCGAGGATCACGGTGACGCTCCCGGACGGCAGCGTCAGGTCGACGCCGTCGATGACGACGTTCTCGCCGAATGCCTTCACGGCGCCGTGGATGCCGATGGTGGCGCTCATCAGATGGCCTTCCCGTCGTTGTGGCCGCGCCCGGAACCGCGGCGCACCGCGGACCGGAGCCGCTGGAACGGTGTCGGCGGGAGCGCGCGGACCGAGCCGCGCGCCGTCCAACGCTCGACGTAGTACTGCACGATCGACACCGCACTCGTGAGCGCGAGGTACCAGATCGTCGCCACGACGAGCAGCGGGATGATGTCCGTCGGGTACGTGCTCGACAGGTTCTGCACCACGCCGAACAGGTCGAGGAGCGACACGTAGAACAGCAGCGAGGACGCCTTGAGCAGGCCGACGATCTGGTTCACGAAGGCCGGCACGATCGAGCGGAGCGCCTGCGGCAGGATGACCCGCACGAACTGGCGGCGGCGGGGGAGCCCGAGGGCCTGCGCGGCCTCGTGCTGGCCGTGGTCGACGGCGAGCACGCCGGCGCGGACGATCTCCGACGCGTAGGCGATCTCGCTGAGGCTCAGCCCGATGACGCCGATCGCCAGGTCGCCGAGGACGTTCGCGGTCGGGACCTCGAACTGCGGTCCGAACGGGACGCCGATGCCGATGGTCGGGTACAGCGACCCGAGGTTGTAGAGGAAGACGAGCACCAGGATGAGCGGCACCGAACGGAACAGCCACACGTAGCCCCACGCGAGCCCGGACAGCACCGGGTTGCGCGAGAGCCGGCCGATCGCCACGACGATGCCGCCGGCGAAGCTGATCACCGCGCTCAGTGCCGTCGCGACGAGGGTGAGCTGCAGGCCGGTCAGGATCGCCGGGCTGAACAGCCACTTGCCGACCGCCGGCCAGCCCCACTGCTCGTTGGTGAAGAGCGTCTCGACGAAGTTCAGGAGGACCACGAGGACGACCGCCGCGGCGATCCACCGCAGCGGGTGGCGCAGCGGGACGACGGGGCGGTCGAGCGCGGCGCGTCCGGCGGCGTCGATGGTCGCGTCGGTCGTGCTTCCGGCCGTGCTTCCGGTCGGAGTTCCGGCGGGGCTTCCGGTCGGGCGCTCCGTGTCGGTGGTCTGGGTCATGTCGCGACCGTAGGAGGTGCGCCGAGGCGCGACAACGCCGCGCGAAACACATCGGCACGGGAGGGAACCCGGCGTCACACGCGAGGATAGGATGACGCTCTGTGACGCGGGACGGCGGCTATCCTGACCCCCATGACCGCACACCGCGTGACCGCACCGGAGCCCCCGGCCGACGGCAGCAAGCCGAAGGGGCCGGCGTCGTACTTCCCGAGCATCGAGAAGACCTACGGGCGTCCTGTGCAGGAGTGGCTCGACCTCGTCGCGGACCGGCTCGACGGCCAGAAGCACATGGAGGTCGTCGCCTGGCTCAAGACCGAGCACGGCATGGGACACGGGCACGCGAACGCCCTCGTCGGCTACGTGCGGAACGCCCTCGCCGACTGATCCCCTCGCCGTGGCGGTTGTCGGTGGTGCTGCCTAGCGTGACAGCGTGGCCGAACCCGTCGACGCGTGGTGGCGCCGCCGACAGTGGTCGCGCGGTGTGGCGGTTCCGTACGCCGTGGGGGAGTTCCGTGCCGAGTGGTCCTCGTACCCGGTGCTCGTCCGGCAGTACCACCCGGAGTGGAACCACGGCGTCGTCCTCAGCCAGGTACCACCCGCTGCCGAGGTCCTGCTGACGTGGGAGTGCGACGTCGGGCACGTGTTCGTCGCGACCCCGGGTGAGCAGCGCTCCCGTCCAGGTCGGGAACGACGCCGGTCGGTGTGGTGCCCCGAGTGCGCCGTCCAGGCCCAGCCGCAGCGCTGGCCCGTGCTGCCCTCCGACTGGCCGGCCGCGGTGCCGGTCCCGCAGCGGGTCGTGCGCGTCACGGGTCGGCAGACCCTGCCCGCGGCCCCGGCTCGAGGGACACCGGCCGGTGCTGTTGCGTCGACGCGGTCCCGTCCTCGTCGCCCGGAACCCGGTGCACCCCGCCGGCCTCGGCCCCCGGCCGTCCCGCGGTCGATCTGCCCGAAGACGCCGCGGCTGCCCTCGGGGGAGTCGTTCACGAGCGTGTGCGCCCCGGCGACGGCCTCCGCGGTCGAGGCCGAGCTCCGTGCCGCCCTCGCCGAGCGGTTCGCCTTCACGTTCGACCACTCCGCGATCCGCCTCGACCGACCGTTCTTCGACCACGTCGAGGTCTGGCCGGACATCATCCTGCCGGAGCTCCGCGTCGCGATCGAGTACGACTCCACCGGACGCCACGGCCTCGAGCACGTCGGACCCCGGCAGGAGACGGACCGCCGGAAGGACCGTGCCGTGCGCGGTGTCGGGTGGGAGGTCGTCCGCATCCGGACCGGGCGACTGCAGGCGCTGGGGCCGTACGACCTCGAGGTCTCCGGGATCTCCGGCCGGACGATCGCCCGCCTGGCCGACACGCTGCGCGAGGTCCGCGGCGCCCTCTTCGTCGACGCGTACGCGCGCTGACGCGCTGGCGGCCGGGCGTCGGCGCCGCACAACCACAGTGCGCCGGAACCGCGGTTCCCCGCGGTTCGGCGTGCCTTGCGTTGTGCGCAGCACCCACCGCCCGCCGGCGGCGCCGCCTCGAACCACGGAAACGGCGTCGAACCGGCTGCGACGGCTGGTGCGACGTCGCTTCCGTGGTTCGAAGCGCGCGGGCGCCCGCTGGCGGCGTGCGCTCGCCCGCCGCACAACCGAAGTGCGCCGGAACCGCGGTTCCCCGCGGTTCGGCGTGACTTGCGTTGTGCGCAGCACCCACCGCCCGCCGGCGCCGCCGTGTCGAACCACGGAAGCGACATGGAACCGGCCGCGATGGCTGGTGCGACGTCGCTTTCGTGGTTCGACGCGCGCGGGCGCCCGCTGGCGGCGCGCGCCCGCCCGCCGCACAACCACAGTGCGCCGGAACCGCGGTTCCCCGCGGTTCGGCGTGCCTTGCGTTGTGCGCAGCACCCGCCGCCGGCCGCGGGCGCCCGCTGGCGGCGTGCACCCGCCGCGCCGCCGCGCCGCCGCGCCGCGCCGCGCCTCACCCGCGCAGCGCCAGCGCCTCGCTCCGCCACCGGGCGTGCAGCTCCCACGGGTCACTCACGCCCGCGGCCACGACCGCGACGTGCTCGAGCAACTCCGGCGTCACCCGGAACCACTCCGTACCGGGGTACCGCGACCCGGCGAACTGCGCGTGCCGCCGCCGCTCGAGCGTCCGGTCGCCGCGCTCGAACCCGAGGAGGTCCTGGTGCGGGATCGCCGCGAGCCGCTGCCGCGGGTTCGCCGTCGTCCCGATCTTGATCCGGTCGCCGAAGTCGTCCCGCATCCGCAGGTAGTACACGACGTCGACCCGCGGGGGAGCGAGGTCCCCGTCCGGCACGTCGCCCCAGCGCCACTCGCACGCCGCACACACCGCACCCGACGGGAAGCGCACCCCGACCCGCGACCCGCACACCGGGCACGGGCCGGGCAGCACGTCCTCGACGCCGACGTGCTCGGCGGCGGCGTCGACCACGAGGGCGACGTGTCCGGCGCACAGCGGCACCGCGGGCACCGCCGACCCGGCGACCGCACCGGCGTCGCAACCGGGCGCGCAGCACGAGAGGGCGACCATGCCGGGAACGCTAGCCCGACCCACCGACGTCAGCCGCGCCTCCAGGCCCGAGCGCTACTCGGTGAAGATGACGCCGATCGGTTCGCGCTTCTCCTCCTGGAACCGGTCCTCGGCGCGCCCGAGCGCCCAGTACGCGGACAGCGACATCTCGGACTTCTCGAGTCCCCAGTCGTCCTGCAGCAGTCGACGGATCGCCTTCATCGCGGTCCGCTCGCCGTGCGCGAACACCTGCACGGGCCTGGAGGCGCGCTCCAGCGAGCGAGCCGCCTCCAGCAGCAGCGTGCCCGGCTCGGCGCCGGTGGCGTCGCGGTGCAGCCACCGCAGGTCGACCCCGGCCGGGTGCGCGACGTCCTGCTCGTCGGCCGGACCCGCCACCTCGACGAGGGCGACGCCCGTGGCGGTGTCGGCCATGCCCTCGAGGGCGGCGGAGATCGCGGGGAGCGCGCTGTCGTCGCCGAGCAGCACGTGGGTGACGGCGGGGTCGGTGGACGGGGCGTACCCGCCGCCGGGACCGGAGAGCGCGAGGAGGTCGCCGGGCTGCGCCGAGGCCGCCCAGGGACCCGCGAGGCCGTCGTCGCCGTGCACGACGAAGTCGACGGCGATGGTCTTCGCCTCGTGGTCGACGGCGCGCACGGTGTAGGTGCGGCGCGCCGGCCGGTCGTGCTTCGGGAGCGACTCGCGCAGCGACTCGAGGTCGTACGGCGGCGTGAGCCCGAGCGACGGCTTCGCGAGCAGGAGCTTGACGTACTTGTCCGTGGCGGCGAGCCGCTCCGGGTCCGCTGCCGCGACGAACTCGTCGAAGGCGGGACCGCCGAGGTGGACGCGGACCATGTGCGGCGAGAGACGCTCCGTGCGGTCGACGACGAAGACGTGCTGGGGGCGTTTGGGTTTCGAGCTCATCGGTGCGAGCTTCCTCTCTCGACTTCTGGGTGCGCTGTGCTTGACGTACCGCTCAGTAAGGTTAGCCTTACCTCCATGGACACAGTCATCCCGTTCTCCGAGCTGCTGCGTCGGCGCACGCGTCGCTCGCAGGGGTCGGGCGGCGACGGGTTCATGCAGGACCTGCTCGCCGGGCGGTGCGACGTCGGCGAGTACGCGGCCCTGCTCGGACAGTACGCGTTCGTGTACGCCGCCCTCGAGCGCGCGGCCGAGCGGATGGCGGACCACCCCGTGGCTTCCCCCTTCGTCACGTCGCAGTTGACGCGGATGCCGGCGATCCGGGCGGACCTCGAGTACCTCATCGGTCCGGACTGGTCCGAGCTCGTGTGCCCGCTGCCCGAGACCACCGCGTACGTCCGACGACTGAACGAGGTCGCGGCGACGTGGCCCGGCGGGTTCGTCGCCCACCACTACACGCGGTCCCTCGGCGACCTGTCCGGCGGGCGTCTCATCGGACGACTGCTCGCGGAGCAGTTCGGCTTCGAGACGAACGGCGTCCTGTTCTACATCTTCGACCAGGTCGCCGATCCGAGTGCGTTCGAGCAGACCTACCGGGCGCAGCTCGACGCGGCTCCGTGGTCGGCCGAGGAACGCGAACGGGTGATCGCCGAGGTCGAGCTGGCGCACCGGCTCGACAGCGGGCTGCTCGCGGGGCTCGACGCGACACGGGGACCGGTGCTCGGCCGTGCCGCGGCGTGGTCCGACGATGACGGGCCGCACGGCGCGGGCGACGACGTGGCCGTGATCGCGTGACCGAGCCGAGTTGACCCGAGCGGCCACGTGCCGCCCACCAGACCCGCCGGGATCGCGGAGCGCGTCGCTTCGCAGGGGTGCTTCCGCCACGCGCCGCGATCCCGGCGCTCCCTCGTTCGTGCCGCGCCGCGGGGCCCGCGCGCCGTGCCGCCCGTGCCGCCCGCGCCGCGCCGAGCGGCGGGCGCTTGGTGAGCAGAAACTGTCGGGTGCGGGCAGCCCAGGCGACCATTTCTGCTCACGAAGCGCGCCCGCCGCCCCGCCCCCGCCTCAGTGCCGCATGCGGCGCGCGAGCTTCTGGATCGGGCCGGTCTTCGGCGCGCGCTCCGCGGGTTCGACGACCTCCTGCTGGTAGAAGTCCGCGAGGTCCGCCATCAACGCCCGACGCTCCGCCCGCGCGTACGCCCGACGCTCCCGCGTGAAGGCGATCACCGTCGACCAGCACATCAGCACCATCACGACGCTGAACGGGAGCGCCGTCGTGATCGCCGCGGTCTTCAGCGCGTTCAGCCCGCCCGCGAGCAGGAGCGCCACCGCGACGAGGGCCGTGACCCCGGCGAAGAAGACCCGGATCCAGTTCTTCGGCTCGATCTGCCCGCCGGTCGCGATCATGCCCATCACGAGCGCACCCGAGTCCGCCGAGGTCACGAAGAACACCCCGATCAGGATGATCGCCCCGATCACGAGCACCGATCCAGCGGGCATCCCGCCGAGCAGCTGGAACAGGACCTGCTCGACGGACACGCTGCCGTCCGCCCCGACGAGGTCGCCGGTGCCGTGCAGCTGGTCGTACAGCGCGGTCCCGCCCATGATCGCGAACCAGAGGAAGGTCAGCAGCGTCGGGACGAACAGCACACCGAGCACGAACTGCCGGACGGTCCGTCCGCGGGAGATCCGCGCGATGAAGATGCCGACGAACGGCGCCCACGACATCCACCAGCCCCAGTAGAACGTCGTCCACGCGCCCTGCCACTCCTGCCCGGCCCGACCCGCGAAGGCGCTCGTGTCGAACGCCAGCCCGACGAAGCCCTGCACGTACTGCCCGATCGACTGCACGAACTCGCCGAGCAGGAACTGCGTCGGGCCGACGAACAGGACGAAGACGAGCAGCACGGCCGCCAGCACGAGGTTGATGTTCGACAGGATCTTCATGCCCTTGCCGACGCCGCTCAGCAGCGACCCGACGGCGATCAGCGTGACGACGACGATCAACCCGATCTGCAGGCCCCGGGTGTTCTCCGCCGCGCCGGTGTACTCGAGCCCCGACCCGATCTGCAGCACGCCGAGCCCGAGCGACGTCGCGACGCCGAACAGCGTGCCGATCAGCGCGAGGACGTCGATGAGGTTGCCCCACCCGCCCACCACGCGCTTGCCCAGCAGCGGCTCGAGCGCCCAGCGGATCGACACCGGTCGCGACCGCCGGTGGATCGCGTACGCCAGGGCGAGCCCGACCACGACGTAGATCGCCCACGCGTGCAGGCCCCAGTGCAGGAACGTCTGCGTGAGCGCCCGCTGCGCGAGGGCGTCGTCGTCGCCCGTCACCCCCGGCCGTGGTGCGGCGAAGTGACTGAGGGGCTCGGCGACGCCGTAGAACACGAGCCCGATGCCCATGCCCGCGGCGAACAGCAGCGACAGCCACGAGAGCGTCGAGAACTCGGGCGCCTCGTCGTCCTGGCCGAGCACGATGTCGCCGAACCGGCTGAACCCGATCCAGATCGCGAAGACGACGAACGCGGCCGCGGCGATCACGTAGTACCAGCCGAAGTCCCGCACGATCCACCCCTGGACGGCCGAGAAGACGTCCTCGGTGGCACGAGGCGCGGCGAGCGCGACGGCGACGAACGCGAGCACGATCCCCGCGGCCGGCCAGAAGACCCAGCGCTCGACGGGCGGCTTCCGGACCGCCGTGTCGGCCGGCGGGCCAGGAGGCGCGGATCCCGTCCCCACGTCGTCCTGCGTCCGCCCCGTGGCGGGTTCGTGGTCTGCCGGCCCGGCCGTCTCGTCCATGGCGTCCCTCCACCCACGGATGCTGAGCATCCCTGGCCGGATTCTACGAACGCTCGCCGTGGTCCGTCCGGGTGCGATGGGAACGGGCGAGGCCGCGCCCGAGGCACTTCGTGAGCAGGAACGGTCGGGTCCCCTTGGCCGCGGCGACCTCTTCTGCTCACGAAGCGAGGCCGCGCGCCCGCCCGCCGCGGTCCGTCCGGACGGTTGTCGTCACCGGTCCCGACGGGCCGATACGCTGCTGGGATACCGGGACGACCTTCCCGGCCGAGACCCGGAGAGGACCACATGACGATCGACGGTCAGACGCGCCACGGACGCGCGCGGGACGACGTCAGTGGCGCGGTCGACAGCGACCTGCGCTCCGACGTGCGGTACCTCGGCAAGCTGCTCGGACGAGTCCTGCGGGAGACCGGCGGCGAGGACCTCCTGCACGACGTGGAGAGCCTCCGCGCCGCGGTCATCGACGCGTACGAGGGCGGCGAGGCCGAGGGCGCCGCGCGTGCCGAGGCCATCGTCGCGGAGCTGTCCGCCGAGCGGGCCGAGGCCGTGGCCCAGGCGTTCACCACGTACTTCCACCTCACGAACCTCGCCGAGGAGCACCACCGCGTGCGCGTGCTCCGGCACCGCGGCGACGACGGCGGACTCGCGGGGGACTCCTTCCCGGCGACGTACGCCTCGCTCGTCGAGCAGGTCGGCGACGAGGCCGCTGCGGCCCGGCTGCGCGAACTCCGGTTCCACCCGGTCCTCACGGCGCACCCGACCGAGGCCCGCCGACGCGCGGTGACCACGGCCGTGCGGCGCATCACCGACCTCATCGACGAGCGCGACCGGACGACGAACGCCACGGCCCTCGCCGAGAACGAGCGTCGGCTGCTCGAGGAGATCACGACCCTCCTGCGCACCTCGCCGCTCCGCACGACCCGCCCGACCCCGCTCGACGAGGTCCGCACGGCGATGAGCGTGTTCGACCAGACGCTGTTCGAGATCGTCCCGCAGGTCTACCGCCTGCTCGACGACCGGCTGCTCGGTGACGATGCCGGCCGCGTGCCGGTCACCGCACCGGCCTTCGTGCGCTTCGGCACCTGGATCGGCGGCGACCGCGACGGCAACCCGCACGTGACCGCGGACGTCACCCGCCAGGCGGCGGAGATCGCGGCCGAGCACATCCTGCTCGGGCTCTCCCGCGCCGCCACCCGCATCGGCAGCACCCTCACCCTCGACGCGAGCGAGACCCCGGCGGACGCCGGTCTCACTGCGCTCGTCGCCGCGCAGGAGTCACTCGACCCCGGGATCGCCGAGCGCATCGGGGTCCGTGCGCCCAACGAGACGCACCGTCGGGCGCTCCTGTTCGTCGCCGCCCGCATCGACGCCACGCGCCGGGGCGAGGCCGAGCTCGCCTACCCCGGGCCGGACGCGCTCCTGGCCGACCTCCGCACCATCCAGACCTCGCTCGTCGCGGCCGGGGCCACCCGTCCCGCGAACGGCGAGCTGCAGAACCTCGTCTGGCAGGTGGAGACCTTCGGGTTCCACCTCGCCGAGCTCGAGGTCCGGCAGCACTCGCAGGTGCACCGGAACGCCCTCGCCGAGATCCGCGCCGGTGGGGAGCTGAGCGAGACCACGGAAGAGGTCCTCGCCGTGTTCCGCACGATCGCCGCGCTGCAGGCCCGCTACGGCGTCCGCGCCGCCAGCCGCTACATCGTGTCGTTCACGCAGTCGGCAGCCGACCTCGCGAACGTCCACGAGCTCGCGGTCGCCGCACTCGGGTCGCCCGAGGCCGCCCCGGTGCTCGACGTCATCCCGCTGTTCGAGACCTTCGCGGACCTCCACGCCAGTGTCGACATCCTCGACGAGGCCGTCCGCACCGAGCCGTTCCAGCGTCGCCTCGCAGCGACCGGTCGCCGCCTCGAGGTCATGCTCGGGTACTCCGACTCCTCGAAGGACGTCGGTCCGGTGTCGGCGAACCTCGCGCTCTACGACGCACAGGCCCGGATCGCCGACTGGGCGAAGCAGCACGACGTCGAGCTCACGCTGTTCCACGGCCGCGGCGGCTCGCTCGGCCGCGGTGGTGGCCCGGCGAACGAGGCCGTCCTGGCGCAGCCCCGCGGTTCCATCGACGGACGCCTCAAGCTCACCGAGCAGGGCGAGGTCATCTTCGCCCAGTACGGGGACAAGGACATCGCCGCGCGGCACCTCGAGCAGATGGCCTCGGCCACGCTGTTCGCATCATCGCCGTCGAACGAGGACCGCACGGCCGTCGCCGCCACGCGCTTCGCCGACCTCGCGCAGCAGCTCGACGACGTCTCGCGCGAGGCGTTCTACGGCCTCGTGAAGGCGGACGGCTTCGCGCCGTGGTTCGCGCGCGTGACCCCGATGGAGGAGATCGGTCTGCTCCCGCTCGGCTCCCGTCCGGCCCGCCGTGGTCTGAGCGTCGAGTCGCTCGAGGACCTCCGGGCGATCCCGTGGGTGTTCTCGTGGACGCAGGCGCGCATCAACCTCGCCGGGTGGTACGGCCTCGGTTCCGCGCTCGAGGCCGTCGGCGACGTGGAGCTCCTCCGCACCGCGTACGCCGAGTGGCCCCTCTTCGGCGCGATGATCAAGAACGTCGAGATGTCGCTCGCGAAGACCGACGAGCACATCGCCCGCCGGTACCTTGAGCTCGCGGACCGCGACGACCTCGCCGCGAAGGTCCTCGACGAGATGCTCCGCACGCGCGAGTGGGTGTTGCGCGTCTCGGGCGGGAGCGACGTCCTCGAGGACCGTCCCGTCCTCGCACGCGCCGTCCGGCTCCGCAGCCCGTACGTCGACGCGCTCTCGCACCTGCAGCTCCGGGCGCTCCGCGCGATCCGTACCTCGGGCAGCACGGACCCGACGGACGGTGACCACCGGCTGCTCCTCCTCACCGTGAACGGCATCGCGGCCGGCCTGCAGAACACGGGCTGATCCGCGCGGACCGGCCGTCGGTCGTCGACGCGACCGTCTCGGGCCCAGGAGGCGCGGTGCCAGCTGG
>NZ_MJGR01000030.1:3159-4045 GCF_001865105.1 Curtobacterium sp. MCBA15_016 | reverse complement strand
CACCGTCCCTCCAGGCCGTCTCGGTGTGCGCAACGCGACACCACCGCTCTTGTCGAATCGATTCGGGGGCGCGTAGCGTGGCCGACGTGACGACGGAGCGCGCAGGAACGACCAGCCGGACGACCGCCCTCCCACCGATCCTGCCGCTCGCCCTGATCGTCGGCGTCTCGCCGTTCGCGACCGACATGTACATCCCGGCCCTGCCGGCGATCGCACGCGACCTCGGCACGACGCCCGGTGCCGTGCAGCTGTCCCTGACGGCGTTCCTCGTCGCGTTCGCCGTCGGGCAGCTGCTCGCCGGACCGGTGAGCGACGGCATCGGGCGGCGTCCGCTGATGCTCGTCGGCACGGCGGTCTTCGCCGTCGCCTCCGTCGGGTGCGCGATCGCGCCGGACGTCGTGACGCTCGTCGTGGCGCGGGTGTTCCAGGGGCTGGCGGGTGCGGCCGGGGCGGTCGCCGGGCGGGCGATGGTCTCGGACGTGGTCGACGGGCCGCGGATGGCGAAGGTGTTCGGGACCCTCGCGGCGATCAACGCGATCGGCCCCGTCGTCGCCCCGCTGGCCGGGGGAGCGGTGCTGACGATCGGCACCTGGCGACTCATGTTCGTCGTCCTCGCGGTGCTCGGTGCGGCGTTCTTCGTCGCCGTGGTCGTCCGGTTCCACGAGACCCTGCCGCGGGCGTTCCGCGGCGGGGTGGGCCTCGGTGCGAACTGGGGACGCATCCGCGAGCTCATGGGCATCCCGAGGTTCCGTGCGTACGTGCTGACCGGGGTGCTCTCGACCATCGGGTTCTTCGCGTACATCGCCACGAGCTCGTTCGTGTTCCAGACCGGCTTCGGGTTCTCCGAGGGGATGTACACCCTCGTGTTCGCCACGAACGCCTCGAT
>NZ_MJGR01000030.1:0-2506 GCF_001865105.1 Curtobacterium sp. MCBA15_016 | reverse complement strand
CGCCACGAACGCCTCGATGATGATCGTCACGACGCTCGTGTTCCGCCGCGTGGTCGGTCGGTTCTCGGAGGACGCGCTGCTGTCGTTCGGCCTGGCGCTCGGGACCCTCGGGGCGACGGGCGTCCTCGTGTCCGCGCTGCTCGGGGCCGGCGCGGTGCCGGTCTGGGTCTCGCTCGCCGTCGTGACCGCGGCGTGGGGGTTCGTCCTGCCGGCGGCGATGACCCGCACGCAGCACGTCGGTGCTGCGCACCCGGGGACCGCCGCGGCACTGCAGGGCGGGCTGACGTTCGGGCTCGGCGGCCTCGGCACGCCGCTCGCGGGCGCGCTCGGCGGGACGGCCGTCGCGATGGGGTCGGTGATGGCGGTGCTCATGGCGGCCGCCGTGGTCGTGCAGCTGCTGGCGACGCGACGGACCGGACGCGCCTCGACGGGTTCGTGACCCGGACCCGGTAGGTTGCAGGGTGCACCCCGCACCGATCCCAGGAGGCACCGACATGGACATCGTCGTACACGAAGCGGACGCCGGCGCCGCCGTGCTCGAGTGCAGCGGCCGACTCAACATGGTGTCGGCCCCGACGTTCCGCGAGACCGTCGCGAAGGTCGTCGGCGACGGACGGCCCCGCGTGGTCGTCGAGCTGTCCGGTGTGGAGTTCATGGACTCCTCCGGTCTCGGCGCGCTCGTCGGGTCGCTCAAGGCCGCGCGACAGGCCGGCGGGGACCTCCGCATCGCGGCGCCGTCCGACCAGGTCGAGATGGTGCTGAAGCTCTCCAACATGGACAAGATCCTCCGCACGTACCCGGACGGGGACGCCGCGGTGACCGACTGGGCATGAACGCCGCCGTGGGTGGGCACAGCCTCGACCTGGCGTGCCCGCCGGACGACGTCACGGCGGTGCACGCGTTCCTCGCGACGGTGTGGGACACCGAGCCCACCGTCTCGGCCGAGGACCGGATGGCCCTCGAGCTCGCGCTGGTCGAACTCACCTCGAACGTGATCGAGCACGGGGCGGCCGGTCGCGGCGTCTCGTGCTCGCTCCACCTCGACGTCGGGTCCGACGCGGTCGAGGCGCAGCTGACCGACGACGGTGTGCCGGTGCCGGTCGACCCGTCCGCCGCGCAGCTGCCCGATGCGCTGGCCGAGAGCGGGCGGGGCCTGGCGCTCGTGCAGATGGTGGTCGACGACCTGCGCTACGAACGGGTCGCGGACCGGAACCTGTGGACGGTCCGGCGCGGGCGCCACTGAGTGCCGCTCGTGTCTGACGGACCGGTTCGTCCGCTTCGCGCAGCCCGTGGGCCGGTATCCGCAATGCGTGCGCATACATCCCGTGGGCTCCGCGCCGCCGTGTCACGATCCAGTCGATGAACGTCGAGCCCGACCCCAGGATCAGCTTCGAGACGTCCGGGGCCGACCTCGAGGCGGCGATCCAGATGTACGAGGACGCGTACGAGAGCGTGGGCTTCCAGGCGGAGCGCACGGAACGCCCGTTCAGCTACCGCTTCCGGGTCACGGGCGACGAGACCATGTCCTTCCGCTCCACGCGGTTCGACGCCCGGATGCAGGGCGAGCTCGAGTCCGGTGACGAGTACGTCGTGATGTGGCTCGCCGACGGTGGGGGCACCGTCGACGTCGGGCGGCAGGAGGTCGCCTTCACGCCCGGCACGCCGATGATGTTCCCGACCGGTCGACCGTTCGCCTTCGACCTGCAGAACCTCCGGCAGAGCCTGGTGCAGTTCGACCGCACGTTCCTCGAGGGCGTGGCGGCCGAGGAGCACGGCACGCAGCCGGCCCCGCTCGTGTTCGACCACACCCAGCCGCCGCGGCGCGAGGACCTCCGCGGGTGGAACGCCCAGGTCCGCCGGGCC
Organism: Curtobacterium sp. MCBA15_016; assembly: GCF_001865105.1. NCBI lineage: Bacteria > Bacillati > Actinomycetota > Actinomycetes > Micrococcales > Microbacteriaceae > Curtobacterium > Curtobacterium sp. MCBA15_016. The sequence continues at coordinate 643 of NZ_MJGR01000030.1, read as the reverse complement.
GCCGAGACCGTGCTCGGCGAGGCGCCGGTGTCGCAGCTGGTCCTCGCGGAGACCGCCCGGGACACCGCCCTCGCGCTCCTCCGCACCTTCCCGCACACCGTGCTCGCGCCGGACATCACCCTGCCGCAGGGCGCCACCGGCCGGGTCCGCGAGGCCGTCGAGTACATGCACGCGTTCGCCCACACCCCGATCAGCACGACCGACGTCGCCGAGCACGTCGGGCTCAGCGTGCGCGGGCTCCAGCAGGCGTTCCAGCGGCAGGTCGGTACGGCGCCCAACGCGATGCTGCGGGGCATCCGGCTCGACCGCGTCCGCGAGGAACTCCGCCGCTCGTCGCCCGGTGACGTCACGGTCGCCGCGATCGCCGTGCGGTGGGGCTTCGCCCACCTCGGTCGGTTCTCCGGGGCGTACGCCTCGCGCTTCGGCGAGTACCCGCGCGACACGCTGCACGCCTGATCCGACCCCCCACTACGCTTCGAGGGTGCGCAGACCTCGACCGTGGGTGATCGTCCCCGGGATCTGGAACTCCGACCCCGACCACTGGCAGTCGCTGTGGCAGGACGACCGGTCGGCCGACGACCCCGGCGCGGTCGTCCGGATCGCACCGGCGTCGTGGAGCGAGCCCGACCCGGACGACTGGTCC